>CAZTHM010000356.1:0-1418 GCA_964613505.1 uncultured Acidobacteriota bacterium
CTGCTGCAATTGGACGGGCCCCCCGAGAACTATGGTTCCGTCTGGTAGTATGTCAACTACTGAATTCTGAACCATGACAGCCGGTCCCGCCGCAAGACACTGGTCAAAAGTGGGCGAGTCTTTGTTCGTGTCTCTGTTGGTACACGGATAAAAAGCAGCGGAATCCCCTAGGCTCTCCCTCAGGTCTCCCCCCAGGAGGGCCGCCGAAGGCACCGTCAGGAACCGGCTGAAGTTGTTGCGCTGGAACACCCCATCCCAGTTAACAAAGAAGAACAGCTTATCCTTCTTGATGGGGCCGCCCAAATTGCCGCCCACGTCGTTGAGGATCTGCTTGGGTTTCGCCTGCTGCGTCCCACCGAAGGCTTTCGATTTGCAGTCAGCGGCGAAGGGCTCGCAGGACAAAAAGTGTTGGTTGAAGTGGTACCAGAAAGCCACGCCGTGAAGGTCGTTGGTGCCCTTCTTGGTAACGACGTCCGTTGCGGCGGCGCCTGCCATCCCCTTCTCGGGGTCGTAGTTACTGGTAGTGATGTTGACTTCCTGGATGCTCTCGATGGGGGGGACGTAGAGCGTGCCCCCTTCGGGCTTCCACTGGAAGGTACTCAGCGCGCCATCGATGCGCGTCGAGTTGCCACCGAACGGCAGTCCGTTCATGGCAATTGATACGGCCCGTTCCGGCGTGTCCACAATCGAACCCGCGCACCCTTCGCACGGCACGCCAGCGCCGGGCGCCAACGCCATCAGCATCTGGAAATTCCGATAGAAGCCAGTGGGCAGGTTCGATATCGGGGTAGTACTCAGCTTGGTGCTGCTGTCGGATTTCTCGGTTTGGAGCTGCACCGCGCTGGCTTGCACGGTTACTTCCTGCGTCTGCGCTCCAATTTCCAACTGCGCATCCTGGCGGCCCACCGTGCCTACACTTATGCCGATCCCCGTCCGGCGGAGTTCCTTGAAGCCCGTGACGCTCACGGTGAGGTCGTACACACCTTCCGGAAGATTAGGGATCGAGTAAAGGCCTGCGCTGTCCGTCCGCGCTTCGCGCTTCAGCGAGGTCTTGGGATTGGTAAGTGTAACGGCGGCATTCGGGACGACAGCGCCGCTTTGGTCCGTCACTGTCCCGACCACGCTTCCGTATAGGACTTGAGCGTCCAGCCGCCTTGCGGAGAGCACGACCGCAAAGCTCAATGCCACGAGGCAAAGGAACAGCTTACTTCCACCTTTCAAACCCATGATAAATCCTCCTTTTGGCCTATTGCGCAAACTCCGCAGAATGCAATGGCCACAACCTCGGCTGTGAGACGACTCAAAACCCGATGTGCCAGTGCTGCGACGCAAAGGGTTGGACAGCTACTTGGCTCCTCGTCCCTAATCTACTCAAACCGGGACGGTCGTTCTGTCCAACCTAAGTGTTTTTTGGATGC
>CAZTHM010000356.1:1518-4144 GCA_964613505.1 uncultured Acidobacteriota bacterium
AAAGCTGGCTCCGTTTACTTTTTGAGATTCAGGACGTAAAATACCAGGAGTCAACAAGATTGCCAAGAAGGCCTCAGACTTGATGACTCTCACGGAACGCCTCCTAGTCCGGCAGAACCCTGATCACTCTTCCAGTTTCTCGATGCGGGTTGGCTCCAAACCTAGACACTCTCGATCCCCCCTGTGGGCGTGCGTCGCGTGTACGGTTGCGTTTTTCTTCGTTTTGGTTGAAGGCTTCGCTCAGACGGCGATGGATTCCTCCTGCCGCCAAGCCACCCTCAAGGTCAAACGAGGGCAGGAATTGCTCGCTCAGGGCGATGGCGCGGAGGCAATCCAAGAGTTGAAGTTGGCGCAATCCCTCTGTTCGGAAAAAGAGGACATCGCGCTGGCTCTTGCCAGAGCCTACCTGGCGACCCAACAATTCGCCCAGGCGGAAGAAACCACGCGGCGGTTTCTGGCGCAGGTCCCCGCCTCCGAAGCGGGCCAGCTCTTGCTTGCCGACTGTTACTTTGCCCAGCGCCGTTTCCCAGAGGCGGCGACAACTCTCCAGAAGCTGCTGGCTCAGAACCGGGCGAACGTGGACGCTCTCCGCCAGCTCGGCATCATCGCCTTCACGGTCGGCGATCAACGCAACGCCGAGCAGATCTTCCGCGAAGTCCTGAGCCGCCGCCCGGAAGACGCAGAGGTTCTCGATTACCTGGGTGGGGTCTATTACTTCAAGGGCGACTACAAAAGGGCAATCGAGACTTTCGAGAAAATCCTGGTTTTCCGGCCGTCCGCTTACGAGGCTTATGACCGGGTGGCCAGTTGTTACCAGGCCATGCAGGACACGGAGACGGCGATCCAGTTCTTCAAGAAAGCGGGGAGCCTTTCACCCCGGAAGGCACCGCCCGACGACGGCCCCTTCACTCATCTCGCACAAACTCTGATCATGGCAGGACGCAAGGCGGAGGCGGTTCCTTCGGCGCGGGAAGCCGTCCGTATCAATCCGAACGCGTCACTCAATCAATTCCTTTTGGGGAACGCACTGTTCCACGCCGGCGAGCTTACTGAGGCCATCCTGCATCTTCGCAAAGCCGCGGAGCTTGACCCCAACGACCCTCAGCCCCATTTTGTTTTGGGAAACATCTACAAGAAACTCGCCCAAACAGCGGAATCGCAACGCGAGTTCGCAAAATTCCAGGAATTGACCAAGAAGGCCGGGGCGAAGAACCCTTCGAATTCTACACCCAAAGCTGCTGCGAGGGACTAGGGGTCACGGGTTTTCGGTCCCGCCCACGTTTCCGAGCATCGCGATTGCGTCGGGGGCCCGGCGAAGGAGTTTTTGTCAGTCATTGCCTGCGGCGCGTGCCCTGTCGAAGTGTGACAATTTTGTCAGCTTGGACTTTCTCCCATACCTCGCGCGACCCATCGGGCCACTGAACTGTAACAGCGTCAACTTGCGGATTCTCGCCCAACCCGAAGTGCACCCGCACGTCTCTCGCGCTTGCGTAGCTGCCTTCGGTCCCTACTCGCCGCACCAGTTTCCTTTCCCCTTGCTGCAATTCCACTCTCGCCCCGATCCCGAATCGATTCACTTTCGAAGTTTCCAGACGTACCTCCAGCCAATGCCGCCGCAGCAGTGAATTGCTCTGGTTCAGCAATAGCCGCGCCGGACCGTTGTTGTTGACGACCACGAGGTCCACATCGCCGTCGTTGTCGAGGTCGCCGAAGGCCGCCCCGCGGCTCACTTCCGAAAGCTGGAAGGCCGGGCCGGCGGTCCCGGTCATTTCCCGGAATCGCTGGCCGTGCCCTTCGTTGTGGAAGAGCTGGTTGATCTGGTTGTACGGGTAGGGACTTTTTCCGCGCAGCGCCTCAAGCAGGTAGACGGCGCCATTGGCAATGAAGAGATCCAGGTCACCATCGTTGTCGTAGTCGAGCCAGCCCACGCCCCATCCGGTAAAAGCCTGAGTGGCCTGCAGGAGTCCGACTTCTGCGGTTGCATCGTAAAAGTAGCCGCTGCCGTCGTTCCGATACAGAACACAGCCTTGGTTGTTGAGATTGGTGACCACGATGTCTTCATCGCCGTCGCCGTCGAAATCTCCGCCGGCCACCCCCATGCCTGCCTGGGGCAGGCCCTCGGCGTTGTAAGCCGCGCCGGCGAGGAGGGCAACATCCTTGAAGGTTCCATCCCCCTGGTTCAGCCAGAGGATGTTGGCCTGGCTATCGTTCGCCACGTAGATGTCGGGCCAGCCGTCGTTGTTAAAATCCCCGCAGATGACTCCGAGTCCTGAGCCGAACGCCGCGCCAATCCCGGCCTCTTCCGTCACATCGCCGAACTTCCCATTCCCCAAGTTTCGAAACAGCCGCGAGGGCACTGGCGAGTAAGCCGGGTCGCCGTAGTCCGGCTCGCCGTTGGCGGCGTAGTATCGCTTGTTGCCTTTGGTTGTGAAGTCCACGTAGTTGGCCACAAACAAGTCCAGGTGGCCGTCCCGGTCGTAATCAACCCAAGCCGCGCCGCTGCTCCAGCGCGGATCATCCACATTCGCTTCGCGCGTCACCTCCTGAAAGGTTCCATTCCCGCTGTTGTGGTACAGCAGGTTGGGACCGAAATTCGTCACATACAGGTCCTGATATCCGTCGTTGT
>CAZTHM010000357.1:0-4131 GCA_964613505.1 uncultured Acidobacteriota bacterium
CAAGGAGCAGCAGACCCAGATCCGTGAGTTGAAAGCCGAGGTCGAACGCCTGCACGCCGAGGTGCGCGGCGAAACAAAAGTCGCCAGTCGCTGACCGTAGCACTTCTCCGCGGCAAACAGCGGATCATCGCTTGGGGTGTAAGTAGTCCAAGCGGCACTCGCGAGCCCGCGCGCCGTTTCCTTGACAGGAAAGCGATTCCATTCGAGAATGAAATCTGTGCCGCGGTAGCTCAGGTGGTAGAGCGCAGCCCTGAAAAGGCTGGCGTCGGCGGTTCAACTCCGTCCCGCGGCACCATCCTTACGGCGCGCCGATCCAACGCGCGCCTGACCTGTGACTCCTTCCCTCGCCCGAAGTATCTCGCTGATACTGCCCGTTCGCCACCTGTGGAGGCGGCATGACTGAACAATTCTGGCTTGGCATGGCACTCATTTTCCTGGGCGGCGCCATGAACGGATGTTTCCCGCTGCCCATGAAATACGCGCGATGGAAGTGGGAAAACACCTGGCTGGTTTTCGCCGTGGTGGCTCTGCTCGCTCTGCCGTGGATTCTGGCGGGTGGATTCGTTCCGGAGCTCGGCAACGTGTACCGCTCCGTGTCGAGCCGCGCGCTTCTGCTTCCTTTGATCTTCGGATTCCTCTGGGGCATCGCCCAAGTGACGTTCGGCTTGGGCATCAGCGCGGTGGGCATGGCGCTGGCGTTTGCGGTCGTGGCGGGGCTGGCCTGTTTGTCGGGTTCGTTGATTCCCCTCATTGTGCTGAATCCTGGAGATCTGTTCCGACCGCGCGGCGTCTTGTTGCTGGCCAGCATGCCGATCCTTTTCGCCGGGCTGGCCCTCTATGGCGTGGCGGGACGACGGCGCGAAAAAGAGCAAGCCAAATCCAACGTCGCGGCTGGCGCGGCGCGCAGCTTTGCCGCAGGCTTGGGAATTTGCATTTTCACGGGCCTCTTCGGATCGAACATCAATCTGGGTTTTGCTTTCGGTGGTGACGTCCTCCGCAGCGGCCTCTCCCATGGCGCGAGCACCGTGACGTCCACCTACGCGGTGTGGGCTCTGGTACTAGGCGCGGGCTTCATTCCGAATCTCGCGTATTGCCTCTACCTGCTGTTCCGCAACCGCAACTGGCACTTGTTTGCCGAATCCGGCTGGGCGCGCGAAGTTCTTCTCGGAATCGCCATGGCACTGTTGTGGCTGGGTGGGATGGTCGCATACGGGATCGGCGCGACGGTCGTGGGAAAGTACGGCACATCGCTCGGGTATGCGCTTTCGATTGCCGCGATGATCCTCTCCTCGAATTCGCTGGGCCTTTTGACCGGCGAGTGGAAAGGCACTTCTTCCGGAACGCGGCGATTGCTGGCCGCGGGCGCGGCGGTGGTGCTGGTTTCGGTCGTTGTGCTCAATCTCGGCGGGCTCTTCTGAGAGGCTGGCCGATGCTCGCGCTTGTGGATTTCGGTTTCGCCCCGGCAAGCTATCCACAAGACATCGGGAGCCCTCAACGGGCGCCGCTGCCGAATATCCTCACCAGCCGCGAGCCCTCGTGGCGGACGCGCAGGACTCGCGTGCGTTCATCGAACGTCCAGCCCGGCGCGGCGAGATCGTTCCGCTTTGCAAGCTCCTTCCCATCGGCGGTGATGCGCTTAGGATTGAAGCTCAAGCGCAGGACGTCGGTGGAAGCGTCATCGAACGTCTGGTAGTTGATCTCTTCCCGGATGTAAGAGACGCTGGCTACCATTGAACTGGAGCGCACCAAGTGGTCTTCCGCCGCCGGCGCCCACTCGGGCACCGAACCCAGCCCCGCCATGAAGTGCCGGATGTAGTCGCCGTAGCCGTCGGAAAACCAGATGGTCTGTTCGTTGACCGGCCCCACGTTCACCACGCCGTTCTCGCGGCACATGTAAGTGGACCAGTTGAAGGAACGGAACGCCTTCTCCTTCGCCGCCGCGTCGCCGGTTGCTTCATGCCAGAGCGCCAGCACCGAAGCATAGCGCGACGTGTGGCTTCCCATTTTTGGCATGAAATGAATCTGTTCTGAGACCGCATTGGCGCCCCACCACACAGCGGGTTCCTTGGGAATATCCACGACGAAGGTTTTCTCCACCCACTGGATGAGGCTCGCGACGTGCGCCCGCCATTCGGGATCGTATTCGGGATGCTGCAAGAGGTAGCGCGCGGTTTCCATCGGACTGTACTGATTGAAATTCTCCAGCTTCTCGATGATGGGCACGTCTTCAAAATAAGTGGCCCAGAGGTTGTTCTGTATCGGATATTTCATCATCCACGCCCAGGCCATCTGGCGAGCCCGCCGATACGCCGGGACGTCTCCGAGCCCCAGCCGCGTCAACTCGTCGAAAAGACGGATGGGGCCGATCACGTTGGCAGAGTATTCCTCGCGCGCCACGTCGGTTTCCGCATAGACGCGGAATGGCCAGGGCGAGTGGTCGGCGTCGCCGGGGCGCACGTGCCGCGCCAGGGCTTGGGCGCAGGCAATCGCCGCCGCGCGGTAGCGAGCCTCTCCCGTGAGCTCATAGAACTTCAAGTAGCCGTATCCAAGTTCTCCGAGCTTGTCGGGCTCGATGACGCCGTAGCCGTCACCACGGCCAGGCTGTTTCTTGTCGTACTTGAAGTCGTGCGCGCCGCGATACTCGGTCGAGCCGTGGTCCGAGCTCGCGTAGGGAACATCGCCCCACGACCAATGCGAGGGCGTTGTGCCGTAGGCAAGCTGATGGTCCAGCAACCCCTGGACCAGTTCCACTACCGCACGGTCGCCCGAGTAGGCATAGTAGGCCGCCGCCGAGTCGGCAAACATCGCGTAAAGCCCGGCGGAATTGTGCGGCCACGCCGTGCCCCGCAGTTTGACCGGGTCCAGGCAACAATAGCTGTAGAAAGCCTTCAGACCATTCGATTCGACGGGTGCCGTGTGGAGCAGGAAATCCCAAGCCAGACGCATGACGCGGTCGTAGGCCTTCTCCTGAGGCTCGACCCAGGCAAGCAGCTTCCCCTGGCTGTCCAGCACGACCCGATGGCCGTTGAGATTGTCCTCGGCGCGCAGAAGACTCGCCACGGTTATGAAAAGAATGAACAGTCCCAATCGCAGTTTTGATTTGGCCATAGTTCCCCTGCCCCGCTCCAGCGTTGAATCTGGGGATTCGAATGCAGACCGCATACGAGCACGGCGCATCATAGTAACTCTCTTTCTCCGCTGATACCACGCGAGCCCAGGGCACGACGCCTGAAGAGGCGCCCCTTCCGCATCCGACTCTGGTAGAATGCCGCCGCCGCAGTCGCAGCTTGACTCCGGCGCGCGCTTCTCGAATACGTCATCCCGCCCTCGGAGAGGAACGATGCGAATCCCGCCCAAACTCATCGTGACGTTGGTCGCTGCAACAGTAGGTGCTGGCGTCGCCGTCCACGGTCAGACCTACAAGTCGCACATCGAAAATCCGATCGTCCGCTACAAGATGTCGGCAAGGCTCGACCCGGCGACGAAGACGGTCAAAGGCCACTACACGCTCCTGTGGCGGAACCACACCACCGACACGATTCCAGACCTCTATTTCCATCACTATCTGAACGCCTTCAAAAACGTCGATAGCACTTTCATGAGGGAAAGCACCACCAGCCGGAGACGCGAGTTGCTCGCCGAATGGAAGACGAGTCCCGAGCAGGAGAAGTGGGGTTGGGTGGACGTGGACAAGATTCAGATTGTGGGCGGCGCCGACCTGACCTCCGCCAAGACCTTCGTCCATCCCGACGACGACAACGCCGCCGACCAATCGGTGATGCGGGTGGCGCTTCCGCAGCCTATTCCCCCGCTGGGGACGATCGAGCTCGCGGTCGATTTCACCTCCAGGCTTCCCAAGGGCCTGGCGCGCACTGGCTACGTAGACGACTACTTCTTCATTGTCCAGTGGTTTCCGAAGATCGGCGTCTACGAAGGGCCGGGTGACCGCGGGCGGACCGAAGGCCGGTGGAATTGCCACCAGTTTCACGCCAACACGGAATTCTACGCGGATTACGGAGTTTACGACGTGGAGCTCACCGCGCCTTCCAGCTACATCGTCGGCGCGACGGGATTTCTTCGCAACGAGCGCCGCAACTCCGACGGCACGACGACTTACAACTTCTACCAGGA
>CAZTHM010000358.1:0-4119 GCA_964613505.1 uncultured Acidobacteriota bacterium
GCGAACGTGGTTGGAATCTTTCCCGGGCGCGACGCGAAACTCGGCAAGCAGGCCATCGTGATTGGCGCGCACTACGACCATTTGGGCCTGGGCGATGAGCACTCGCTCGCCCCCAGCCTGATTGGCCAGATTCATCACGGCGCCGACGACAACGCTTCCGGCACGAGCGGAGTGTTGGAACTGGCGGATGGCCTCGCAAATCGGCGCGGCGAACTGAAGCGCTCGATCGTCTTCGTGGCGTTTGCCGGCGAGGAGTCGGGCCTCCTCGGTTCGAGCTATTATGCGCAGCATCCGGCCGTCCCGCTGGACCAGACCATCGCCATGCTCAACCTTGACATGGTGGGCCGAGTTTCGAAGAACCGTCTTTACATCGGCGGCACGGGCACCTCGCCGGGATTCAAGAAACTGGTCGAGGACGCGAACCGGTCGATTCCGTCCGGCGCCTTCGAACTGAGCTACTCGGCCTCCGGCTACGGCGCCAGCGATCACATGTCGTTTACGGTGCGCGACGTGCCGGTAATCTTTTTCTTCTCCGGCCTGCATGCCGATTATCACAAGCCCTCCGACACCTGGGAAAAGATCGACGCCGCCGGCGGCGCGAAGGTTGTCGAGCTTGTCGCCGCCACCGCGCAGGCTCTCGACGCGCTGCCGGAAAAACCCCAGTACGTGCGCGTGGCGGAGCCCGCCTCGCCCGTTATGGGCGGGGGCGGAGGTTATGGCCCCTACTTCGGCTCGATTCCCGACATGGCCGAGAGCGAGCACGGCGTGAAATTCGCCGACGTGCGCGACGGCAGCCCCGCGGCCAAGGCCGGACTCAAAGGCGGCGACGTGCTGGTCGAGTTCGGCGGCAAGAAGATTGACAATCTCTATGACTTTACCTACGTGCTGCGCGCCCACAAGCCCGGCGACAAGGTGACGGTCACCGTAACGCGTAACGACGAAAAGTTGACGCGCGAAGTAACACTGGAAGTGCGGAAGTAGAGTTTTGACTCTGCTCAATGCGAAGGCCCCTCCTACTACTTTCGGTCTGGTCGGCTGGAATCACGCTGGTGTGTGCCCAAGACGAACCGCTGAAGCTCCTGATCTCCGTCGAGCAGCCGACGATTGCAGCGCCCTACCCCGCGCGCTTGACACTCCACCTGCACAATGCCGGCCGGGAGACTCTGTGGCTCTATCGGCGTGCCCTGGCCCGGGCTGCGAACGGCGCCACGCTCGAAGCGCGACTCGAGCCTGTCGGCACGACGCTCGCGCCGAATGACTCCACACCGGCCCAAGGAAGAGTTTTCGAAAACGTCGGCCTGCCACGCCCCAAGCTCATCAGGCTTGCTCCGGATGGTGATACAACCGAGAAGACCGTTCTGGAAATCACTCCGGCGCGCTCAGGCCCGGAAGGAAAGGGCCCGCCCCTTTGGGGGCGCTATCGGTTGTCGGTCATGTACCGCGCGAAGTTCTCCAACGCCGAAGAACTTCGCCGCAACCTTGGCGCTGTTTTGTGGCAGGGCGAGGTGACCAGTAGCACGATCGAGCTCGAACTCCAGCCGCCCTCGGGCCAAGGAACCATCTCCGGCGCGATTAAGAGCAAGGACGGACGTTTGCTGCGTGGAGTTCTGGTCTCACTGAGTGACGGCCAAGAGCGCCTGGTTGGTCAGGCCACGACCGACAGCGAGGGAGGATTTTCATTTCCGCAACTTCCCTTCGGGACCTGGTGGGTCACCGTGCGGCGCCCCGACTTTGACGAAGACACGGTCGTGTTCCGCCACCTCGATGTCACCGCCACCGTGCCCGAAGCGACCATCGACTTCGTCCTGCTCCCACCCGAAATCTACGAAGCGGACCGCCTGCTCCACAAACCCGTTCTCTTCCTCGTGACCGACCGCACCGGCCGCCCTCTCGAAAAGGTTTCCCTGGAAGCCACCTGGTCGAACGGTACGGTCGTCGATAATGTAAAAGCTGAGACCGCGGCCGAAGGGATCGTGGCGGTGGAATTGCTCCCCGGCCGCAACTTCGTCACCCTCAAACGGCGCGGCTGCCCCAAGCAGGAAGAGCGCGCCGACGTCGCAACGGGCAGCGGCGTGGACGGATTCAAGTTCATATTCGAATGCGCGAAGAAATGAGGGCGACAGGCCGCGCTTCGATTAGGGCCCTTACGCGGCAATATGTCGTAAGGATATTCTAGATAGATCAATATGCATTGTATTGCCCACAGTAGATGGTTCCCAGGCGCCAAGGCAGCGGGAAGTCTTGTGCTCGCCGGTGCGATGTTGCTGGCGCCGGCCGCCTGGCCGGTTCTGGGCCAGCAAAAAGAACCCTCGAAAGGTCTGGAGGCTTCGGGCCCTGCGGTTCACGGCACTCCCGACGACCCTCTGCGCGATACGCGCGAAGTTCACCTGCGAAACGTCAAGCAACTTACCTTCGGAGGCACGAACGCCGAGGCCTACTTCAGCCCGGACGGCAAGCGCCTGGTGTTCCAATCCACGCGTGAATCCTACGCGTGCGACCAGATTTTCGTCATGAACGCCGACGGCTCCGACGTTCGCCTGGTTTCAACCGGCAAAGGCAAAACCACCTGCGCGTATTTCTTTCGCGACGGGAAGCGCCTGCTCTACTCTTCCACGCATCTCACGAGTACTGAATGCCCTCCGCGGCCGGATTATTCCAAGGGGTACGTCTGGGGAGTTTACTCCGCGTTCCAGATTTTCGTAGCCAGCGACGCGGGGAAGATTCTGAAGCAGCTCACCACCGGCCCCGCCTACAACGCCGAAGCCACGCTCTCCCGCGATGGGAAGAAAATCGTCTTCACGTCGTCGCGCGATGACGACCTGGAAATCTACACGATGAAAGCCGACGGGAGCGGAGTGAAGCGGCTCACGAAGGAATTGGGTTACGACGGCGGCCCGTTTTTCTCGCCCGACGGCCGATGGATTGTCTACCGCGCGCATCACCCCACCGCGCCTAACGAAGTGGCCCGCTTCAAGGAGTTGCTCGCCCAGGAACTCGTCGAGCCGATGCAGATGGACCTCTATCTCATGCGCGCCGACGGCTCCGGCAATCGGCAGATTACGCGGCTGGGCGGCGCCAGCTTTGCGCCGTTCTTCTTTCCTGACGGCAAGCGCATCATCTTCGCGTCCAACTACGAGCATCCAGGCACCAGCCAGTTCGAGCTTTATGCGATCGGCCGCGACGGCAGCCAGATCGAGCGAATCACCTTCAGCGGCGGCTTTAATTCGTTTCCCATGTTTTCTCCTGACGGCAGGAAGCTGGTCTTCGCTTCCAGCCGCAACGCCAAACAACGTCGCGAAATCAACATCTTCATCGCGGACTGGCTGCCTTAACTGTCCACGCACGCGGCTTGCCTTTTACGAGCCTGCCGGACGATCTTGAATCTGCCGCAGGTGTGCGCTCTCGATCGGCGAAGTGTAAAATGAACGCCTGCGATGAGCGGTTGGGGCGCAGGCGCGGCCGCAGCCCCTATGTGGTGTTTGTGGGCTTCCGGTTGCGGGCATTCGGAGCAACTCTCAGGCACCCGCTGACAAGGAGGAATGGCGTGCGACATCGATGGATACTCATGTTCCTTTGGGTGACGGTAGCAGGGCTCGGCGTGCCGGTGGTGAAACCCGCCGAGGACGCGCGCACATACCAGGTTGTCCATGGTTGGCCGCAGTTGCCGGAGGGATTCGCGTTCGGACAAGTCTCGGGCGTGGGAGCCGATTCTCACAACCACGTGTTCGTTTTCCATCGAGGCACGCATCCAATCTTCTGCATCGACGGACCGGCGGGAAAAGTCCTATCGACCTGGGGGGACGGCCTGTTCGCCACGCCCCA
The DNA here is from genome assembly GCA_964613505.1 of uncultured Acidobacteriota bacterium. Taxonomy (GTDB): domain Bacteria; phylum Acidobacteriota; class Terriglobia; order UBA7540; family UBA7540; genus CAZTHM01. Next base: position 3,823 of record CAZTHM010000358.1, read on the forward strand.
CGGCTTGGCCGTCGATAGCCAGGACAATGTGTGGGCCACCGACGTCGACCTTCATCAAGTATTCAAGTTTAATAATCGGGGGGAGCTCTTGATGACAGTGGGGACGAAAGGCGTGCCAGGTCTGGACGCCAATCACTTCAACAAGCCAACGGACGTGGCGGTTCTGCCGAGCGGCGAGTTTTACGTCTCCGACGGTTACGGCAACAGCCGGGTGGCAAAGTTCTCGGCGAAGGGAGAATTTCTGTTCGACTGGGGAACGAAAGGCGACAAACCCGGTGAGTTCGATCTCCCTCACGG
>CAZTHM010000359.1:0-4105 GCA_964613505.1 uncultured Acidobacteriota bacterium
TGAAGGGCATCCGGTTCCTGAACCTGCGCGACGCCGGAGACCCGGGCGAGCTCGCCGAAATGTATAACCGCGCGGGCGCGGACGAGCTGGTGATGCTGGATATCTCCGCCTCGCGCGAAGGCCGAGCTACGCTGATGGAGACCGTAAGCCGCGTGGCGCGCAAGCTTTTCATTCCGCTCACGGTGGGTGGCGGCGTCCGCCGGCTCGAGGACGCGCAGCGGCTGCTGGGAGCGGGCTCGGACAAGGTCGCGCTCAACACCGCGGCCGTCGAAACCCCGGAAGTCATCACGGAACTGGCGGAGCGATTTGGCAGCCAGGCAGTGGTGGTGGCCATCGACGCGCGCCGCGTACACGATACGAAACTGGAAAATGGAAAATGGAAATTGGAAAATCGAAAATCGAAATTCGAAATTCGAAATTCGAAATTCGAGACGAATCCGCCAACAGAACGCGGACAACCAGTTTCCAGTTTCCAATTTCCAGTTTCCTCGACTGACACCGGTGGAACCGTGTCGCCGCTGTGGGAGGTCGTCACTTACGGCGGCTCGCGCCCGACGGGCCTCGATGCGCTCGAATGGGCAAAACGCGTGGCAAAACTGGGGGCGGGAGAAATTCTGCTCACCTCGATGGACGCGGACGGCACGCTGGCGGGGTTCGATTGCGAACTGACCGCCACGGTTTCCCGGGCCATCCCGATTCCGGTCATCGCCTCGGGCGGGGCGGGCAACCTGGAGCACTTTGCGGAGGTCTTCCAGCGCGGCGCCGCCGACGCCGCTCTGGCCGCCTCGATCTTTCATTTCGAGACGCACACGATTCGGAGTTTGAAAGAGTTTCTGCGCGAGCACGGAGTCTCAGTGCGATTGTGATTTGGTCTTGAGATGCTTGAAGTCAACAGTCGACAGTCAACAGTCGAAAGCAGCAGAAGGAACATGTCCAGGCCGGCCTTGACTCTCAACTTTCAACTTTCGACTCTCGACTTATGATCATTCCTTGCATCGACCTGATGGATCGCAAAGTCGTCCAGCTCGTCCAGGGGCGGGAGAAGAAACTCGAACTTCCCGACCCCTTGGCGGTGCTGGCGAAGTTTGCCGACTATCCCGAGATTCAGGTGATTGATTTGGACGCGGCGATCAGCGGCCCGGCGGCGAGCGGCAACGCGGCAATCGTTCGCGAGTTATGCGCGCGAAAACCTTGCCGCGTGGGCGGCGGCATCCGCAGCGTCGAGCGCGCCGCGCAGGTCGTGAACGAGGGCGCGCTGAAAGTTATTGTCGGGAGCTCAGCGTTCACCGCCCAGGGCATCAATCACGAGTTTCTGCGCACGTTAGCGGTCTCGATTCCGCGCGAACGCATCATGATTGCCGTCGATAGCCTGGGCGGGCAGGTCGCGGTTCACGGCTGGCGCACCGTCCTGCCGTTGAACACAATTGACGCCATCAAGAAGTTGGAGCCTTACTGCTCGGAGTTCCTCTCCACTTACATTGACGCCGAAGGGAAATTGCAGGGGACCAGCCTCGAACATTTTCGCAGCCTGCGCGCGGTGACGAACCTCCCGATTACAGCGGCGGGAGGAATCACCACGGATGAGGAAATCGCCGCGCTCGACGCGCTCGGCATGAATGCCGCGCTGGGCATGGCGATCTATCGCAAGGCTTTCCCTGAGCTATTCCAAGAGGTTTCGTGAAGTTTTTTCGCGTGGCGAGCCGGGACGTGCCAGAGCGGGCGGGGCCCGCCCCGGCTTACGGCTGGCGGGATAAACCCGCCGCTACATTCCAAACACCAGCCTGGCGGGATAAACCCGCCGCTACATTCCGAACACTAGACGGTCGATGCGCTTGCTGACGTCGGTCAAATACGTCAGGTCGCCGTCGTCCAATTCCGCCGTAACGGTGCCGGCATAACCGATCTCACCCAGAGCCTTGCGGATATCCGCCCAATCGATGTCCCCGTCGCCCAAGTTCACCCATTGGTAACCATCGCCCCGGCGCTTGAAGTCCTTCAGGTGGACCTTGACAATGCGCTTGCCGAGCGTGCGGATCCAATCCTGCGGGTACCCGTAGAGCACGACGTTGCCGACGTCGAAGTAAGCCTTGACCCAGGGGCTGTTGAACTCGTCGACGTAGTTCGCGAACTCCAGTGGGCTGAGCAGGAATTTGTTCCAGACTTCCTCGACGGCGATGATCACCCCGAGGTCCTTGGCCATGGGGATCAGTTCGCGAATCTGTTTTTGCGAACGGGTCCAGGCATCCCGATAGGACGTTGCGGCGCGATAGGATGTCTTCGAGTTGACGACGGCGGGCACCAGCAGCACGGCGTCGGCGCCCCAGAGCTTAGCATTGCGGAGCGAGGCCCGCATGCCCTCCATGCTTCTCTCGACCACCCAGGGATCGGCGCTGGAAATTGGGTTTGCCCAGTGGGCCTGGTTCATCACGGAGAGGATCTTAATCCCCGCTTCGTCCGCTGCCTTTTTGATGGCCTCGGCTTCACGCTGATCCGGCGTCGTGTAAGCTTCGACGCTCTCAAAGCCCGCGTCCCGGGCCATCTTGAGGCGGCTTGTGTAGCTCATGTCTTCCGGCAGCATGCCCCACACCAGCCCCTTGATCATCTTTCCCGGCGGGGCGGGGGCAGGCGCCGCGGCAGGCGCTGCTGCCGGAGAGCCGAGAGCGCTTGGAGCAGTAGCCGCGGTGGTCGCGACCACCGAAGCTTTCAGGAAGTCCCGGCGCGAGTGGTTATTTTTCATCGTTGCCTCCAATAATTTAGATCTTTGCTTGCTGCCGCCTTTCAGGGCGGCGTTGTGAAGCCATCAGCCGTCAGCTTTCAGCTTTCAGCAAAACCGGGAACCTCGGCGCGCAGAAAGAGCCGCATCGAGTGCTCAGCCCAACTTATTCAAATCGAGTTTGGCGTCCCAGTCTTCGTTCGAACTAAGCATTTCGTCCCAGGTCACAATCTTGCCGGTGTACGCCGCGGTGCGGCCCAGCATGCCGGTCAGCGCCGTCTCCGCGCCTTGCGTGGCCTGATTGTGGTACTCACGATTCACGATGCTGGAGATGAAGGCGCGCTGCTTTTCGGGGTCGGCCTGATCGAGCGAGCCGCGGAAAGTTCCCGCCGCCGAGAACTGTCCGCCCGCCTGTGACGATCCAAGCCCGGCGTCCCACTTCTCCTCTCCGGCGATGCTCATGCGATGGTCGTAGTGCGCCTCGCAGCTTCCGCGCGTGCCGAAGAACCGCACCGCGGCGTCGAATTCGTGCTTGTCGAACTGCGTCGAGCCGAAGCTGACCTGCACGTCGCCGGGGTAGGTGAAGACCAAGTTGAAGTTGTCATAGCAATTGCCGGCGTCCTCGCGCAGCTTGCGGCTGCCGCCGCCCACCGCCTTGACCGGGTGGCCCTGCAGAATCCAGTTGCAGATGTCGATGACGTGCACGTTCTGCTCGACGATGATGTCGCCGGAAAGCACCCGGTCCCAGACCCAGTTGCGCAGGCGTTTCTCGTCCGCCGAGCCCGGCCATTCCTGCCGGTCGATGTGCGGGCAGTAATAGTAGGCCAGCCCGCAGCCGATTTTGCCCAGCGCCCCGCCATGAATGCGCCTGACCAGTTCCACGTAGGGCGGCGCGTTGCGGATCTGGAAGCCCACGTCGAGACTCAGTTTTCCCTGGGCCTTCTGGCCGATGCGCATCACGCGTTTGGCGCCCGCCACGTCCACCGCCACGGGCTTTTCGCAATAAACGTGTTTGCCCGCCTCCACCACGGCCTCCAAGTGGCCGGGATGGAAGTAGGGCGGGCTGGTAATGAGGACAACGTCTACTTCTTTGGAATCCACGATGCGCTCGTAAGAGCGCGGGCCCTTAAAGAGCTGCGAACTGTCGATCCGAGAGTAGCCCTTCTTCCCCTGCAGGTCGTCAAAGTGCTTCTGCCCGGCGGCGAGTTGGTCACCCCAAAGATCTGCCAGGGCCACAATGCGGGTGTTGGTGCTGTCGATAAAGCCGCTGGCCACCGCCGTCCCGCGCCCGCCGCAGCCCAGCACGCCCATGCGCACGGCGGAGTTGGCCGCCGTGCCGCGCACCTGCTCCGGCTTGACAATCATGAAGCTCGCGGCCGCAGCCGCGGTGCC
>CAZTHM010000360.1:0-4098 GCA_964613505.1 uncultured Acidobacteriota bacterium
ACTTTGGGTTCAAAGCCTGTTCGACGACACCGTCAATGTCCTTTTCGCCCGCAGGTTGGCAAAAGCCGACCCCCATTGCAAGAACGAAAAGAAGTGGCAGGACCTGATTTCGCATGCTCTTAGGCCTCCTCACCTAGAAGCGGAAACATCCGAACCATTTGTGATGGTTCCGTGCCCGAAACCAGACGACCCATAGGTCATTGTCTGGGAACGAACGGCGTAGGATGTACTTCCTACAAGGACCGTGATGTTCTGTGTTTGTGTTTTGCCGCTAAACGGGGCGATATAGCACAGCTGCACAGGTGCGTCGTGAAATGTCCCATCTGCAGCGGTGTATCTTGAAGTTGTGCTTATCCGCGACGGTCCGATGTCGTTGTCGAAAGGGGTTCCATCATCAAAAACGCCGGTTTCGTGGGGGACCATGCTTGCGGACTGTATCGCGGTGGTGCTTTGATCTCGCACCTGATACCTAATATCCACTGAGATTCCGTAATCCCAACCGGGCAGGCAGCCGTAGTCGCCCGTGGTACCGGTCGGGAGTGGTATTTTCTCCGATGATTTCGTGTTCCAGATTCGGAATCTGGTTCGATCACACCACCTCATCTACCCGCAGGTTCCGCCCCAAGGCATCTACTTCGAGGCGTTGGTCGAGCACGCATTCAGGCTAACTCGAACACCCTTTACTCCCGTCGAACCCACGGCCCGGAATCAACCGACGCATGACCTGGTGGTTGCCAACGCACGAATATCCCTGAAAACCGAGACGGGAACAAGCACAGATCCTGACGACATCCACATCACAAAACTGTGCACTACAGAGCGCGAGCCTTGGACGGCGAGGGTGCTCATCGGTCGCGTGATGGAGCATCTGTCTAGGTACAACATCATCCTCATGCTCCGGGCGATCTGGGAACTACCGGTTATCCATTATCAGCTTTTGGAGATACCGGTTGACACAGTCAGGTTGATAGAGACGGCAAGCCCGCAACCGACGGGCAGGCGAGCGGGAAGGAAAAGTCTGGGCGCCGACGTCTTCCGGGATGGCGAAGTACTGTTTCATGTTCACTTTGACGGCTCGGACGGCAAGTGCTCACTACGGGGCCTGCACGTCCGAGACTGCGTGACGCTCGCAACTTGGGACCTTCAAATCGAAGATTGACAGCTATTCACACTTCACTGACTTTCGGAAAACGAGCCAGTAACAGTGTTGCCGCCTCGTGTGGTGGGCCACTTTCCATTTCGGGTCGATGATCGGTCCTTTTCGTATCTTTATAATGCAATCGCAGGCCAAAAAACCGACAGCGCTAGCTGCCTGGATAAACTCAACGTGGGCCCATTGGTATCGATGGTGGTGAATATAGTCGGTGATTTTGCATAGCAGAATGCCTTCGGGTTTCAGCACCCGGTACGCTTCCCGCACGAAGGGTGGATAAGTGTGGGAGAAAGTATAGCCGTTCTCTTTTGGAGACCGCAGGCCTAGTCCGAATCGCGTATTGAAGTCCTTTAACTTGTCTCGTCCTTGGTTTGGGATGTGTGGCGGGTCGTATACCACGACATCGAAAAAAGCATCCCGAAAGGGCATGTGCGTGTTGTCAGCAACAATGCTCGGTCGGTGGGAGGCCTCGATGTCCAACCCTAAAACGGGACGCTTGCTGCCGCGCCAGAACCTGCCGCCGTTTACTGTGGCGTCTAAGATCCTCTTCGGATTTTTGCGGGGGTAAAAGCCTAGGAGTTTCTCAAGCAGCTCAGAATCCTCGCCGTGCCATACCGACGGCAGAGGCACGTACTCGGATCGGTGAACATGCGACTTCCCATTGGCAACATCTTTCGTTCGTTCGACACCGTTTCGAATGGGTGCCAAAGGAAGTAGCAGAGATGGAGTCTTTCGGATCGTCTCTCTGGGGCTTATAGCCATTCGCGTCCCGTCAGCAATTCTACCAGAGCCCTCAATAAGCACAAGCTGCAGGTTCACGGCGTCCCCTCGAACACAAATTGCGCGTGGCTGTAATCACCGGTCTAACTCTAACATCGGCAGAAGAGACTCCGCTCGTGAGGGGAGAGAGCACAGCAGATTCGCGGGTGGCGCAGACATCGCCGGGTGCGAATCCTCCTTTCGCGACGGCCAATCAGTCCTGCTTGGCGGCCTTCAGTTGCGTGAAGCGCTTCTCAATCTCTTCGGGCGGCTCCTTCCCGAAGTAGTATCCCACGCGATAGGTGTAGGTTTGATTCTTCTCCGGGAAAGGCGAATAGATGCTCCGGACGAGAGCGGAATGATTCTCCACCACCAACTGGCTTCGTTCGGCGGGAGTCAGCATCATCAGCGCAAAGGTCTCTCCCGTCTGCTTATTGCTGGTCCCAAAGTAGCCGGCGCGGACGCCAAGATCGATCTTGCGCTGGGGAACAAAATCCTCGCGCGGATGTCCGGGCGCGAACCACTGATTGTAGTTCGGGTTGTCGAAGCTGCGGAAAGAGACGGAGTTTTCGAGCACGTAGGCCTGGGGTTTTTCGATACCGCGCGGAGTCACGCTCGTGGTCACGAGCACGACGTTCTGGTCGCCGCGCAGAGACAGGGTGCGTTCGAGGCTGACACCCTTGGGATAGATATCCGGGGCGTCGTACTCGAACCGCGCTTCGGACTGTTCGCCGGCGGCAGTCACGATTCGAAACGAGTACGGGCGATTGTAGAGGCCCAGCCAGTTGACTCGCGTCCAATCGGCGACGTCCTTCATATCGTCCGGCTCAAAGCGGGTGGTGAAGGAATCGCGCATTCCTCCCACCGAATTGAAGGCGTTTGTATTCGACCCTTTGAGCACCAGGCCGAAAGAGCGTCCGCCCGCACCCGGACTGACGAAGCAGCGGATAGTTCGATTCTCCATCAGCACATCGTCTAAGCCGTCGCGGTCGTAGTCGAACGAGTAAGCGATGGCCTCATTCTCCCGGATGGCTGCCAGCCCCACTCTCTCGCTTACCCGATACGGACCGGCGTGCAATCGGATCTCGAAGCGATAAAACCCCGAGCCTTTGGCGAGCGCGGCGCGCAATTCAATGGTCGCCTCGCCTTGCGCGGGAAGAACCAGTTGAGCCGACGCTGGAGTCATGCTCAGGTCGGCGCCTTCCGCCGCCAGCGTGACGACCTGCTCGTGATCGAGCCAGTTCTTGACTCGCAATTGGAACGTCGCTTCGCCCGGCAGATTGAGGCTGGCGAGCATCGGGTGCACCATGGGGATGCTTTGATCCTCCCGTAATGGGAAGCTCTCGACCGGGGTCAACGAATACTCGAAGGGATGGTGGAGGGTCACTTCCGAATTCCAGCCCCAGGTGGTGGCAGAACTCCGTTCGCGAAAGGTGGCGAGCAGTTCCACCCGTTGGTTCTCGGCAATTTCTCGAGGGATTTCTACGGGAAAGCTGAACTCGCGGGCGGCATGGGCCGGGATGTGAACGGCGAGCGGAGGGTTATCGGGTTTGTAGATCGAACCAACTACAAAATCGAGTTCCCCTTCCAGGGGAGTAATGCGAGGATTCTCGACGCGCAGGCGAATCGCGCGAGTTTCGCCGGCAATCCACGGGCTGCGCGCGTTGATTGTGATGCGAGGTCCCTCGCGCCGGTACGTGAGCTCCACCGACCGCATGAAATGCGGAGCCTCCCCCCTCGGGATTTTGACGATGTACATCCCACGTCGCGGATCATCCTGGAGTGTTGTCGGCGCGCCATCCACACTCGCTCCCTGTGGCCGCTCGGACAGACGCAGGGCAACCTCGCCGTCAGCCGGGGCGGTGAATTCAAGCTTCAGCGTCGCGCCGTCATACGCGACTCGGGATAACTCCGAGGTGGCATAAACGACTTCGTCTCCGGGCGCGAGCCCCGGCGCCACTTCCCAGAACGGGTTGCTGAGTGGAATGCGCACCGGCAACATCAACGATTCACGCGGCGGCAAAGTCAAGCGCGGCAAGCGGAGGCTTGGGTCGGGCGCGCCGGCCGCCGCCCGCGGATCCGTCAACACAATTTCCGCCGAGCGAGATTCGTCGACGCTGAGGTTGGTCACACCGACAAAGGCGTACTGGGTTTTGTCGTGTTCACGTGCCTCGTTCGGGTTCGCC
>CAZTHM010000361.1:0-4091 GCA_964613505.1 uncultured Acidobacteriota bacterium
GTATTTGAAAACGATGATTCCCGTGGATGCGATGTCCGATTACGGCCGCTACGGAGTCCGGCACAACGGCGCGTTCGAGCTGCGCTGGTTGAATTGGATTCTCAACATCGGCGGGCCGGAAGGCAGCCGCCCATCGCAGGACCCGGCAGTTCGGGAAACCTTGCTTAAACTCGGCGGCCAAGTGCGCGAGTACGCGAAGGGCTTGCCCTTGCGGCGCGGGACCACGCCGCTCCGCCTGATTCCGGACTACGAAGCCTGGCTGGTCGAGGCCATGGACCACGGCGATAATGACGACTTCTGGAAAAACATGGGCGCCAGCGTGGTCGATCACATTGCCGAGTACAAAGATATTCCCGTTTATCTTGTCGGTGGCTGGTATGACTCGTGGGGCGCCCAGACGGCGAACCTGAATTTCGTCGAACTTTCGAAGGCCAAGAAGGGACCCATTCGATTGATCATGGGGCCGTGGACACATGGTGGGCAGGGACAAAGTTTCTCTGGCGACGCGGAATTCGGGCCGGACGCGGCGCTCGACTTCAACGCCTTCCGCCTGCGTTGGTTCGACCGCTGGCTGAAGGGTATGGACAATGAAATCGAGCGCAAGGCGCCCGTCCGCATCTTCGTGATGGGCGGCGGCGACGCGCACAAGACGCCGGAGGGCCGGATCTTTGTCGGCGGTGACTGGCGCGACGAGCACGAGTGGCCCCTGGCGCGCGCGCGAGTCACATCCTATTATCTTCACGCCGACGGCAGCCTCAGCGATATGAAGCCCTCGGAATCGGCCGCGGCAACGCATTATCTTTTTGACCCGCGCCATCCCGTGCCGACGATTGGCGGCAACGTCTCCTCGGAGGGCATTCTGATGTCCCGCGGCGCTGCTGACCAGCGCTGCCGCGCCGATTGGTGGACCTGCGATGATTCGCGCCCGCTCTCGGCGCGCAACGACGTGCTGGTGTTCCAGACTCCCCCGCTCCCGCAGGACGTCGAAGTGACCGGCCGCCTGATCGTCAAGCTGTGGGCATCGTCGAATGCGCCGGACACTGACTTCACGGCCAAACTGATCGACGTTTACCCGCCCAGTGCCGACTTCCCCGCCGGCGTTGACCTCAACGTTGGGGACAGCATCGTCCGCGCCCGCTACAGGAATTCGTTGGAGAAGGCGACGCTGATGAAACCGGGAGAGGTCTATTCCTTCAACATCGAGATGTATCCAACCTCGCTCGTGTTCCAACGCGGCCACCGCATCCGGCTCGACATCTCGAGCAGCAACTTCCCGCGCTTCGACGTCAATCCCAATACCGGCGAACCGCTCAATAACAATCGCCGCTGGGCCATCGCGGAAAACACCATCTACCACGACGCCGAGCATCCGTCCCACATCCTGCTGCCCATTATTCCGTAGAACACAGATTGAGATTGAATTGATGCCGCGCTTGCGGTACGCGCATCAGAAAATCGAATAGGCGAGCCCTTTGGTTTTGCGGTCGACGAGGAGCTCGAGAGGAGGGTTCACGTTGTTGATGCGCACGGTGACGATCACCGTATTCGAGCCTTTGGATCTTGATTCGAGGATCTCAAACTCGCGGATCTTTCCGTAGTCGCCTTGTTCGCCCCAGTCGTGAAGGAAATCAGCGTAGGTGTACGAAGGGCTGGGTTGCCAGAGCTTGTACGCTTCCTGATTGCTTCCTTCGTGGAGAGTGGTCAGAAAGCGCGTCACAGCCCGCTCTTCACTGAAGTTTCGGAACCGAACATAAAGCAACGCCCCCACTCCCAGAATTGTCACAACTATGACCGGGAGAAACTTTCGCCAGAGGCTGGGGGGCTTGGGAACCTGGGCATCGAGCAGGGTCATGGGGTTTCACCGCGTTTCCGCGCGCAACTTGCTCCTCCACTGCGGCGCCGCGTCCACAGCCTATCACGCACCCAAGCGGTCTTCAAAGCGTTCGCCGGAAAAGTGCCGTCGCCAGGAACATCGTAACGACTGTAAAGACCCACAGGACAACGAGGTCCGGCATGATCGCCGCCAGCGACGTGTTCTTCAACAATAGGTTCTTGAAGGCGTGGACCGCGTACGTGAAGGGATCGACTGTGGCGATGACCTTCATCCACGCCGGAAAGCCGTTGGTGGGATAGACGGCGCCGCTGGGAAAGAACAGCAGCGTGTTCAGGACGCCGAAAATCGCCCGTGGAATCAGGGGATCGCTCACCCTCACCATCAGCAGAAACATCATGCTGATGAGGGCCAGCGCCGTGGTAACAATCACGACGAGGAGTTTCGCCAGGCGGACTGGTTCGAGCGGGTCGGGTATCCCCGCGATGATCGCCCCCAGCGTCGTCAGGACCAGTCCCGCCAGGAATGCCTTCGCAGCCCCGGAGAGATTGAAACCGAGGATCAGTTCGAATTTGCTGATGGGCGTCACCAGGTAACCTTCATGCAGTCCCCGCGCTTTATCATCAATATAGATAATGCCACCGCCGATCATAGCTGATACAAAGATTGCCAGGACAATGGACCCGGGCAGCAGAAACTGAATATAAGGAACGTACGGGTAGACCTCGACCACCGAAAGGGTAACTCCGGCGGGCACCCGTGGTTCGCCACCTCCCTGGTTATAGGCGGCGAACAGCTCGCTGAGGGCCCCCTGGAGCGCGCCGACCGAGAAATTATCGGTGTTGTCTTCGATCAGCGCGACTTGCGGCGCGGCCTTTTCGAGCACGCGGCGGGAAAACTCCGGGGGAATATTGAGGATCGCGTTGATCCGGCCGCTGCGCAGGTCCTGGAGGGCCTGCCGGGGGTCTACGTAGTCGATCGTTTCAAAAGTCAGCGCGTTGGCGGCGACCGCTCCGAACATCTCCCGGAGTTTCACCGTCTCGAGGCCGTGGTCCTGGTCCACGATTCCGACGCGTAGATGCTTGATCTTCCCGCCGAACGCATAGCCCAGCACCACCAACTGCACGAGAGGGAAGAACATGGAGACCAGAATCAAGGCGGGGCTGCGCATGAATCTGCGCATATCGCGTTCGATGATGGCCAGGATACGGTGCATGGTCCTCGTCGCGGCTATTTCTTATACATGAAGCTCGAATCGTAGATCGGGGCGTCTTGCAAAGCGTCGCGCAACTGCCGGCCCGTGTAGTGCACAAAAACGTCATCCAGCGTCGTACTCTGGACGGAAAGCGAGGTGATTTCAATCCCCGCGCGGCGCGCGGCTTCCATCAGCTCGACCGTCGTCCTCGGCCCGTTGGTCGAGACGATGCGATAAACGTGATCCTCCGCCGCAACGCTTTGCGCCTCCGGAAGTTTCTGGACCGTCTCGAGCCACCCCTCGGGAAGGTTCGAGAAACTGACTTCCAGGATATTGTTGCCGGGGATGGAGGCTTTGAGCTTCAGGGGCGAATCGAGCGCCACCAGATTGCCGTGATCCACAATGGCGGTACGATCGCAGAGCTTGTCCGCCTCATCCATGTAATGAGTCGTCATGAGGATGGTGAGATCGCGCTCCTTCTTGAGCTTCACGAGCATCTCCCACACGGCCACGCGCGAGACGGGATCGAGGCCGGTGGTCGGCTCGTCGAGAAAGAAAATCTTCGGCTCGTGAACCAGGCCGCGCGCCACCTCGAGCCGGCGGCGCATCCCGCCGGAGAGATTTTTGACGGGCTTGTCCGCCCAAGGCAGCAGTTCGACGGCTTCCAGTAGTTCCCTCACAACCCGCAAGCGCCGCTCGCGCGGTACGCCGTAGAGCTTGGCGAAAATATTCATGTTCTCCGCGGCGCTCAAGTCGAGGTCGGACGTCATTGCCTGGGGAATGACTCCGATGCTTTTGCGCACCTCGTGGGCCGCGCGGACCACGTCGAAACCGTTAACGCGCGCTGTCCCGGAAGTGGGCGGGAGCAAAGTGGTGAGCATGCGAATGAGAGTGGATTTTCCGGCGCCGTTGGGGCCGAGCAGGCCGAAGATCTCGCCTTCCTCGACCGCGAAACTCAGGCCGTTTACCGCACAGAAGGTGCCAAAGCACTTGGTGATGTTTTCGACTTCAATGGCGGCCATGCGCTTTTCTCCGAGTGACGGCCTCTCGCTCCGGCTCGACCCA
>CAZTHM010000362.1:0-4086 GCA_964613505.1 uncultured Acidobacteriota bacterium
CGTCACCGCCACGCAATCCGCCGCCAGGTTGCAGACGAACGATGACTGCCCTTCATTCAACGCTTGCGGCGCTGGCGCCGTGCCAACCAGCGTGCGCGTGCCTTGTACTGCGCCCGGCTGACTGGCTTGCGTCTTCACTTCGTCGCGCACTTGATCTTTGAGCTGGTCCGACGCGACAAAGGCCGTCGCGGGCTTGCCGCCCAGCGTGTCGGCGTCAGCGGCCTTGAGCGCGTAGGGCACGGCGACTAAGAGAACTCGTGCCTGCTCGGGTCCGTCAGCCGACGGACCGACGCTCACCCCCAGCCATCGCGCCTCGCCGCTCGTGAACAAATCAATTGGCAGCCCGTCGGGGTGCATCGCGCCGAGCAACACCGAGTAGCGCCCCTGCGCATCCCCCTCGACCGTCTGCGTCTCAAACCAGAGCGGCTCGCTGCCCGCTTCTTCACGGTAAAGCGAGAAGGTCACATCCTGCACACCCCGGATGGGTTTTCCCGCCTCATCTCTCAACGTGCCGCCGAATCGCATCAAGCGCGGGACCGCCGTCCGTCCAGCTCCAATGCCGTCGGTACTCCCGGCGCCGGCAGCACTTACAGAAGTCACATCGAACGACCTTGCGGGTGCTTGCGATGCATCTTTTGCCGCAACCGGCAATGAAATCATCAAGGCGATAAGCCAAGCCGATACGACCGCGCGTGTCATCAACCACCTCCGAGTTATCTGCGGATTTGGACGCTTTTTTTTGAGCCTAACAAGGCCCAACCTCCATTGTCAACGAGCCAGCCTTCTGAGGCAATAGCACCTAGGTGGGATCAATATTGCTGGACCTTCGTTACATTATCGCCGTCAAAGGTGACAAAGAGGACGTGCGGAGGGAGGCCGTAAATCCAGTCTTCCTGCTCGGCACCGTCACGGAGCTCGCGCACTCGCCGGTCGGGCGGACCCTTGGAGGAGAGCACCGAGTCGCGGTCCATGCCCACGACCACCTGGTGCTTCCTGATCGCTTCCTTGAATTGCGGCGGAACCTGCGGTGAATAGAGCGTGGTGGGTGAACGCCGCTCGAAATCCACCACGCTGGTAAGCAATTCCTTGGCCTTCGAGACAGTGGGGGGTTGTCCCTTTTCGGGTAGGATCAAAGTGATGGAAGACCCATGAGCAAGCACTGGCGCATCGGGCGAAATGGGACGGGTCGATGTTCCCATCCCAACCTCGATGCGCTGGTACCACTTCTTTCCTTTCTTCCCGCCCCCATTAATCTCAAAAGTTATCCGATCCGTTTTGAAAATAATCTTGGTTATCTGAACTGGCATCCCCGGCCGTACAGCCATCCCGTTGGCGCGTATTTCGGCGTCAGACTTTTCCCTGTCGAGTTGCCCCTGAGCGTCGACGACGATCCCCTTCTTCCCGCGCGGCAGCGGCACCTTGCTGACGCCTACCTCATGGGCGAGACCACGAATCAACTCTATGCGGGCTGCCTGCGTGGGGTCGTTCTTGCTCCCGAGCAAGGTGGATGGCAGCGCCACCATGAGGGCCAGCCCCAGCGTCGTCAATCGCGCGCCGCATACTCCTGTCCCAAGCGTGATGCCCGAGCGGTTTTGGCAAGAGTCCCGTTTCATCTAATCCGGTTTCGGCCGCTCAGAGGCTGCCGTCGTGAGGGTAGTATCGAGTTGAATGACAATCTTGGGTGCGCTGGAGTCCGTGCGCGCAGGCCCGAAGGCCAGCGCCCGCATTGCTTCACTAATGTAGATGCTTTTGGTACGCCACAGGTAGCCCGTGGCGGCAACGATGACGATAGTGGTAAGAACGCTTGCTTCGGGGCCATACCTGCCGCCGGTCAGCAGGACGTTGCCACTCACCTGGGCATTGAGGACCGCGAACGGGACTGAGAAACCGCTGATTGGCAAACCCAGCCCAAATCCTTGGAGGAAGTTCCAGGCAAAGTGGATTCCCACCGGCATCCAAAGCGCCCGCGTGCGGAGGTAGCCAATGGCCAGGGGAACCCCAACGAGTACCGTGTTGAGAGTTGAGACCACGGTATGATTCGGATTCCCAAGGTGAACCAGGCCAAACAGCGTCGAAAACACCGCCACAGCCCCTGGAGCTCCGATCGATTCAGCCAGACGTTGGAAGGGATAGCCGCGGAACATCAGCTCTTCATTCGTCGCCGCAACAAAGAGAAGCATGAGCGTCGCGCCCCCCCAACCGAGAAACGGGCTCGGGGAAAGCTGGCCCCATGAGAACTGCGCAACGCCCAGCGCACTTTCCGCAGCTCCCACCGCCAAGATCATGAGCGAGCCGATGCCGAGGCCGAGCCCGAGTTCGATTCGCCAGGACCCGCAAAACACCAAGCCGACCGACCCCAAGGGCTTTCGATCGAAGGCCGCGGTGAGCAGTTTGAATACTGCCAGCAGCGCGGGCAACAGGAGCAGCGTCGACCAAACGACGCGGCCCCATCCTCCCATGTCCTCGGGTTGGGCGATGAACTTAGCAGCCGTATCGGCCACGTACATGGCGAGGAACACCAGCGGGACCGAAAGGAAGAATCGCCAGATGGGTCGCACGCGTCCGCCGGCGAGGAAGACCTTTTCGGCCGTCATCGCCGCTCGTCCTTTCGCGTTTCGCTTGTGAGCTCGGTCTGATTCGAGCGCACTTCGAGGCCGTTGCGTGACACGCCGAAATTGATGATACGCCCGCCCATGCGCGTGAGCGTCTGCTCGACTGCGGATTTGGTGCCGGGCGCCACCAGGAAGACCACGCATCCGCCGCCGCCCGCGCCGCAGACTTTGGCGGCCAGCGTGCCGTGCTTGGCGGTCTGTTCGATCATGCGGTCGATTTTGGGAGTGGAGATTCCCTTGAAGTTCCGCTTGCGGTTCTCCCACTCGAGCGCCAGGAGTTCCGCCACGTCGTTCCAGTCGTTGGCGAGCAGCGCCTCGCGCATCTGGCTGGCGATGGTCACAATCTGGTCAAAATTACGCCGGACTTTAGGATCGGCGTCAATATGAGCTTTCATAACCTCCCAATTATTAATAGCCGAATTCCGCGGCTGGCCGGTATAGCAGAGGACGAACCGCCGCTCCAGGTCGTGCACCGAAAGCGGCAGGCGCTCGCGCTTCACGCCGTCGCGTTCCAGGTGGACGGCGTTGGCGCCGCCGTAGAGCGCCGGGAAGTAGTCCTGCCAGCCGGTGGGAACTTTGATGACGATGGCCTCGACGTTCTTGGCGATTTCCAAAAGCTGCGTGCGCGTGTAGCGTTTCCCGGTCACGCGCGCCAGCGCCCCGCAGAGCGCGATGTTCAGCGCCGAGGAGCCCCCTAACCCCGCGCCCGCCGGCACCTGCGAAGTGGTCTTGACGGTCACCCCGCGCCGCGGCTCGAAGAACATCACCAGCTCCCGCACCAGCGGCAGCGCGGAAATCTTGAGCCCCAGGTCGGTCAGCGACTCGTACGTCTCGCGAATCTCCTGGTCCTGCGAGACGAACACGATTCGCCGGTCGGCGCGCGTCTCAATCACGCACGAAGCATAGCAGCGTATCGCGATGTTGACGGTCTGCGCGCCGGCGTGGAAGAGGTAGAGCGGCCAGATATCCACCGTGCCGCCGGCTAGGTCAACTCGTGCTGGTGCGCGGGCATCTACTCTCATGGAGACTCCTTAGTGACGAGTGACAAGTGACGAGTGACGAGTGACGAGCCAGGAGAAAACCGTTATAGGCGACGAGTGAACAGTGACAAATCAAAATTCAACGTGCCATGTCGGTCAGTTTCCGCCGCAGGCCATTCAACATCCTCTTCAGTTCTGCCGCCAATTCGCTCGCCTTGACAGCCTCTCCGCCAGCGCAATAATCAAGCTCCCTGGCAATGATCAATTGTGTTTCGAGTTCTGCCACTGAGCCTTCGGCGTGAGATACAAACTGAACGAACTCCTTCGTGGTGTGACGTGCTTGGCCTTCCGCGATGTTAGAAGGGATGGAGACCGCCGCCCGGCGCATTTGCGAAACGAGGCCGAATCGCTCGTCGTTGGGAAAGGACTTGGTCAGTTTATAGATCTCCTTTACAAGCTCGATCCCCTTTTGCCAAACCAATAGATCCTTATAG
>CAZTHM010000363.1:0-4086 GCA_964613505.1 uncultured Acidobacteriota bacterium
GCGAACTTTCGTTCCTCAACAAGGGTCTGACCATCCGCCTCAAAGATGAGCGCACCAACAAGCAAGCGGAGTTTCATTACACCGGAGGGATCGCGGAGTTCATCAAACACCTCAACAAAAACAAAGACGTCCTGCACGCGCAACCCATTTATTCGGAAGCCGACCGCGGCGACGTGCACATGGAGTTCGCAGTCCAGTACAACGACACGTATTCGGAAACGGTGTTCTGCTTCGCCAACAATATCAACACGGTGGATGGCGGAACACACCTCTCCGGCTTCCGCTCCGCGCTGACGCGGGCGATCAACCAGTTCGGCCAGAACCAGGGGCTCTTCAAGGATGTGAAGGAAAACCTCCAAGGCGAGGACGTGCGCGAAGGCTTGGTGGCGGTCATCAGCGTCAAACTCTCGCAGCCGCAGTTCGAAGGACAAACCAAGGGGAAATTGAACAGCGACATCCAGAGCACCGTGGGGAGCTTTGTCTACGAGAAGCTCATGGATTCCTTCGAGAAGAATCCCGCGGTGGGGCGGAAGATTTGCGGCAAGGCCATCGACGCCCAGCGAGCCCGCGAGGCGGCGCGCAAGGCGCGCGAGTTGACCCGCCGCAAGGGCGCGCTCGATTCCGGCGGCCTGCCCGGGAAGCTCGCGGATTGCCAGGAGAAAGACCCGATGCGCTGCGAGCTGTTCTTGGTCGAGGGCGATTCCGCCGGCGGCTCCGCCAAGCAGGGGCGCGACCGCCGCTACCAGGCCATTCTCCCGCTGCGCGGGAAGATTCTGAACGTGGAGAAGGCGCGGCCCGACAAGATGCTTTCGCACGAGGAAATCCGCGCGCTGATTACCGCCATTGGCACCGGCATCGGCAAAGACGATTTCGATATCGCGCGCCTTCGTTACGGCAAGATCATCATCATGACCGACGCGGCCGTGGACGGCTCGCACATCCGCACGCTGCTTCTAACTTTCTTCTACCGCCAGATGCCCGCCCTGGTCGAGCACGGGCACGTTTATATCGCGCAACCGCCGCTCTATCTCATCAAGAAGGGGAAGCGCGCCCAGTACATTCACGACGAAAAGGAATTCCGGCGCGAGGTCATGCGCCGCGCCACCGAAGACCACGCGGTCGAGATTGGCGAAGGGTCGAAGAAGACGCGCCTGGAAGGCGGGGAGCTGACCAACTTCCTGATGGCGATGGCTGAATACATCGAGCTCTTTGACAAGCTGGAAAAGCGCGTGGGCGATGCGCGGCCCGTCAACGCCATGCTGGGGGCCGAGCTGGGCAAGAAGATGGAACTCGAAAACAAGACCAAGCTGGAGGCGGTGGCGAAGGATCTGAAAGCCGAGGGATTCAAGTTTGATATCAAGCTCGACGAGGAGCACAACCTCTACACGCTCGCCTTTTCCAGTGAAACCTTGGGCGAGCGTGTGATCGACTGGGAGCTGGTATCGAGCGCCGACTACCGACGCCTGCTCGATCTGCATAAGCGCGTGCGCTCGAACGACCGGCCGCCGTTCGTCGTTTCGGCCAACGGCAGCCAGATTACCATCGAGGACCGCCGCGAGCTGCTCGAGCACGTCATGGCCGTGGGCAAGAAGGCGTTCACCGTCCAGCGCTTCAAGGGGCTCGGCGAAATGAACCCCACCCAGCTCTGGGAAACTACCATGGACGCCGAGCAGCGCACCCTCCTCCAGGTGCGGGTCGAGGACCAGGTCGAGGCCGATTCGATCTTCACCGTCCTCATGGGCGACGCCGTCGAGCCCCGCCGCCAGTTTATCCAGGAAAACGCCCTCGAAGTGAAGAACCTGGACATTTAGGGGGAACTGTGACGGAAGAATCTCAGTGGGAGGACAGGATCGGAAATGATAGGTTCTGTATCCAACCGCATGTAAGTGGTTTTGGGCCTGGATCAGTATTCAGGCTCATGCCGAGGGCAAGCACCCCTTCCTACTTGGCCCTTGAGATCCTTCCACCCTTGAACTATAGGGGCGACCTGAAGCTCGGTCGGCACCTCATCATTGACTACAACAGAATTGGACCTCCGGAGCCTGGAACCAATTACGAGGGCACCCTCATTCTGAGATCGGCCTGCGCAGTTACCACGAACGGCTTCATCGAGCCGACGGGCGAATTACGCCAAGCATAGGGGCTGCTTTATTCGTGCTTGCCGTTTACTTGGCGCAGACCTTTCAGGGCTCCTGGTTTGAGATAGGACAGCAAGTTGCGAAAGCGAGCCGACAAAACGCGCGGCGCTGGAAAAAAGGGCAAGGACCTTACCGAATACCCCGCGTTCGGAATGTGGGCGGACCGAGAAGACATGAGAGACCCGTCCGCATGGGTCAGGAAGATTCGCGCGCCGCGGTACGACCGATTGGGGAGACGCCGACCAAAACCGTAGTTGGGTGACGAGGAACGAGACTCATGGGTGACCAGGAGCTAATCAAGCCGTCGCGGGAAGTGCCCGTCAACATTGAAGACGAGATGCGAAAGTCGTATCTCGACTACGCGATGAGCGTGATCATCGGGCGGGCGCTGCCCGACGTCCGCGACGGCTTGAAGCCCGTGCATCGCCGCATTCTCTACGCGATGTACAAAGAGGGCAACACCAGCGACAAGCGCTACATCAAGTGCGCGGGCGTGGTGGGCGAGGTCATCAAGAAATATCACCCCCACGGCGACGCGGCGGTTTACGACACCCTGGTGCGCATGGCGCAGGGCTTCAACATGCGTTACCCGCTCATCGACGGCCAGGGGAATTTCGGCTCGGTGGATGGCGATCCGGCGGCGGCGTATCGGTACACCGAGTGCCGGCTCTCGCGTCTGGCGGAAGAGCTGCTTGCCGACATCGAGAAGGAGACGGTGGATTTCGTCCCTAACTTCGACGAATCCACTGCGGAGCCGACGGTCCTTCCCACCAAGGTGCCTAACCTGCTTATCAACGGCTCAGACGGCATCGCGGTGGGCATGGCTACGAAGATTCCGCCGCACAACCTGACCGAGATCATCGACGCCACCATTCTGCTCATCAACAAACCGAACTCGACGATTGATGAAGTTCTCTCGCTCGTCCCCGGCCCCGACTTCGCGACGGGGGCGTACATCTACGGCCGCAGCGGAATCAAATCGGCCTACGCGACGGGCCGCGGACAATTCACGATGCGCGCCAAGGCCGCCATCGAACGGCCGACGAAAGAGAAGCAGCAGATCGTCATCACCGAGATTCCTTTCCAGGTGAACAAGGCGAAGACGATCGAGCGCATCGCGGAGCTGGTGCAGGACAAGAAGATTGAAGGGATCTCGGATATCCGCGACGAGAGCGACCGCGACGGCATGCGCATCGTCATCGAGTTGAAGCGCGGCGAGCAGCCGGAAGTCATCCTCAACAATCTCTACAAGCACACGCAACTGCAGGACACTTTCGGTATGATCATGCTGGCCATCGTCAACGGCCAGCCGCGCACGCTCTCACTTGTCGAAGTCATCCAGCTCTTTATTGACCACCGCGTCACGGTGGTCCGCCGGCGCACGGCCTATGACCTCCGCAAGGCGCAGGAACGCGCGCACATCCTGGAAGGATTTCTCAAGGCTCTTGAGCACCTCGACGCCATCATCAAGCTGATCCGCGCCTCCAAAACGCCCAAGGAGGCACGCGAAGGGTTGATCGAGCGCTTCGAGTTCACTGAGCGCCAGGCGCAGGCCATCCTCGAATTACAATTGCAGCGCCTGACCGCGATGGAGCGCGAGAAGATTCAGCAGGAGTACGACGGCCTCCAGAAGAAGATCGCCGAGTACCAGGAACTTCTCGCCAGCGAAAAGGCTCTGAAAAAGCTCATCGTGGACGAGCTGAAAGAGGTCCAGAAAGAGTATGGCGATCTGCGCCGCACCGAGATCATCGAGGAGCAGGCGGAGATCAAGCTGGAAGACCTGATCGCGGACGAGGACGTGGTCATTACGGTGTCGCACTCGGGATTCCTGAAGCGCACCCCGCTCACGACCTATCGCCAGCAGGGCCGCGGCGGCAAGGGCCGCCTGGGCATGAAGACGCGAGACGAGGATTTTGTCGAGCACCTCTTCATCGCTTCGACCCACAGC
>CAZTHM010000364.1:0-4061 GCA_964613505.1 uncultured Acidobacteriota bacterium
ATCGCGACGTATTTGAGAGCGTTGTTCCGGGAGTGCTGAAGTCTTACGATCTTCCGGACCTGGCGGCGGCTCTGGCGCCGCGCGCGGTTTGGATTGTGGACGCGCAAGACCCGCTGGGAAAGCTGGTGCGTGTCGCGGAAGTCAAAAAAGGATACGCGCGAGCCTTCGAGGCTTTCAAAGCCCTGCAGTCCGAATCGAAGATCCGTATTGAAGCGCGCGACGGCCGGGGCGAATTGGGAGCCGTTTTGGAGGAATCGAAATGAAGTATCGATTCGCAGTGCTCGCACTCATCGCATTCCTGGGCTCCCCGTCTGCCTGGGCGAAACTCCCCGAGCGGTACTTTCAGTTGCTTGCCGCCGGCGCTGCGCAAGTCGAGAAGCGTTTCGCTGCCCAGCCCTCCGCAGACCTCAAGGCGCTGGAAGCACAGCCAGGGTGGAGGCATTTCCCTTACTCGATCCTGGCGCCCGCAGTGTTGTACTCCAAACGACATCCGGATAACCCGCACTATCACGATCCGAAGATGCTTGCCCTCGCCATCAAGATCGGCGACCTGCTGGCCAGTGAAGATGAGAAGGATCTCTACGAACCGCGCCTGGATAGCGACTGGGACACTTACATGTGGCTCGAAGCTTACCGGCTGCTGGAGCGCGAGCTGGGCGAGGAACGTCGCGCGAGCTGGAAGCGCCACATCGAGAGAAACGTGGCGCTGGTGCACAAAGACGCCGCCGAGAGAGAGGACTTTCCCTGGTACAACTCGCCCTACATTGGGACCTCACCGAATCACTACGCGCAATATGCTTCGCTGCTGTTCCTGGCCGGTCGAGTATTTGGAAACAAGGAGTGGGTTGACCTGGGCGCGCGCATTCTGCACCGATTCGCGGCGGTCGAGCAGACCGCGGACGGATATTGGGGAGAGCATAGCCGGGGCGGCCCGACCACGGGCTACGATCACATCACCATGACGCAGGTGGCTCTCTATTATGAATACGTCAGGGACCCGGCCGCACTTCAAGCCCTGCGCCGTTCCACCGACTTTCACAAGCACTTCACCTATCTGGACGGAACTCCGGTCGAGGTCATCAATGACCGCAACCGCTATTGGGACGTCAATTCCTGGGGACACTTTGGGTTCTCCCATTTCCCCGATGGGCGGCGATACGCTGATTTCCTAACGAGCTTCTTCCCCGAGGGCAGCCTTCACATGGATTGGCTCGGACGCCTGGCGCAGGACGCGCTCTACTATCACGAAGGGCCGACAGCGCCGATCCCTCAAGATTTGCCGCGCTACTCGCATCAGATGAGCATCCCGGCAGGCATCCGCAAGACCGGACCCTGGGTGGTTTGCCTTTCCGGAATCGTCGACACGCAGGCGGTTAACAGCCAGTTTTATCTCGACCGGCAGAGTCACATCAGTGTCTTCCATAAAAAGGCCGGACTGATCGTTTCCGGCGCCAACTCCAAGCGCCAACCCGAGCTGGCCACTTTCATGGAGAAGGATCATGGGCAGGTTTTCCATCTGCCCGTCAGCAGCCGACTCCAGATGAACGAAAAGCAGGATCGCCTGTCGGTCGCCCACAACACATTCTTCGCGGATATTTACGTGCCTCCTCCCACGGAGCATGAGCTGCACCTGCGCGTCGTCAAGACAGGAAGAGGCAGGCCGGCGGAGGAGACTCGCTTCAACCTGCAACTGGTCCTGAAAGCCGGAGAGACGCTTGTAACGGGCGCCGGCAAGAAGATTGTCCTGGGCACTGATCCCATCGAACTGCAGCCGCAGGACCTGGGAGGCTGGATCCGGCACAACAACTGGATGTTAAAGCTGGACCCAACAGCTACACTGACCTGGCCGGTGTATCCTTACAACCCCTACATGAACGGGCCGGAAAAAACACTCGACCACGCCGTCGGCGTGCTGTCAGTCCTTGTCCGCTCGAAGCAGGAAGAGCACGATTGGTACGTTCGTCCAGGAGAGCAGGAAATCTCCTTCAGCCTGACCGTCGAGTAAGGATTCTTAATCAAAGGCGCGCGAACAACCGGTGGCGCAGAGAAAAGTACGTCGGCAACAAATCTCATACCTGGCTGAGGCGGTCCTCGTCTTGGCGGGTTTAACTTCAATACCCTTCGGGCTCAACGCCGCGGAAACAAGACCAAACGTTATCATCATCACCATCGACACACTCAGGGCCGACCATCTGGGTTATTACGGTTATCAGCGCATCCGAACTCCCCATATTGACGCGCTCGCCCGCTCGTCTGCACGGTTCTCACACGCCTACACGCCTGTGCCGCTGACTCTGCCTGCGCACACATCCCTCTTTACTGGCAGCTTTCCCATGGCCACGGGTGTGCACGACTTTGCCGTTAACAGGGTTCCCTCGAGCGCGGTGACACTGGCGGAAGTCCTGGGCCAGAACGGCTATGCCACGGCTGCCTTCCTCGGCGCTCCCGTGCTTGACTCCACCTATGGCTTGAACCAGGGCTTTGAAACCTACTTCGACCATTTCGACTTCAGCCATCTGGAGGAATCGAAGGCTGACAGAATAAAGCGGCGGGGCGACGTGGTAATCGACAACGCGCTAAGTTGGCTGAAGCAAAACTCACGCCGCCCGCTCTTCTTGTGGGTGCATCTTTATGATCCCCACTACCCCTACGCTCCACCGGAACCTTACGCGAGCCAATATCGGGATCGCCCCTACGACGGCGAAATCGCTTTCGCTGATGCCCAGGTCGGCCGTCTGGTGGCGTTTTTGAAAGAGATGGGGAGCTTCGCGGATTCCCTGGTCGTTCTGGCGAGCGACCACGGCGAAGGGCTGGACGAGCACGGCGAGAATAAACATGGGTTCTTCATTTACAACTCGACGCTGCACGTGCCCTTACTCTTCAAGATTCCCGGCGCCACGCCCCGCGTGAGCGAAAACGAGGTTTCCCTGGTGGACGTCATGCCGACGGTTCTTCAGGCTCTGCGCATTGCGATCCCAGCCCCCGTGCAGGGGCGCAGTTTGCTCAGCGAGATTCTAGGTCGTACCGCTTCCGGCCCTTCAAATCTTTATGCGGAGACCTTTCTGCCTCTGCTGCACTTTAGCTGGAGCCAGTTACGCGGGTTGCAGTGGAGGGGCCTGAAGTACATTGACGCGCCACGACCAGAACTTTACGACACCATCACAGATCCGCACGAGACGAAGAACCTGTTCGGCACGCGGCAAGCCGATGGCCAGATGATGCGCGAGAGGCTTTTCACCATTCTTCGCCGCTATACGCCCGCCTCGGGCGCCGCCGCCAGCGAAAAAGGGCTGACCGACCCGGCGCTCCTCGAGCGGCTCCGGTCTCTAGGCTATGTTGCAATTTCCGCCGGCACCTTCGCCGACGCTGGCGGCAAGGAGCTCCCTGACCCCAAGGACCGCCTCCAGGTTTACGAGCTGTTCTGGGAGGCGATGGAAGACGGGACGCACGGTCGCTATGAGGAATCGCTTCGCAAACTGCGCGAGGCAGAGAAGCTCGAGCCGGATTCCATGCCCATCCTCCTCTTGACGGCCATCGACTACTTTCAAATGAAAGATTATCCGCGGGCCATCGGAGTGTTCAACAAGATCCTTGTACTGAAGCCCCGGTTCGCTGCGCCACATTACTACCTGGGCGTAATTTACGCGCAGAGTTCTAACATCGAAGCCGCGGTGGAGAATTTCAAGAAGGCGCTGGACCTCGATCCGAAAAATTTCTCTGCGGCTTTCGGCCTGGGTGCCGCCTACCTGAAGGCGAAGCGCGTGGAAGAAGCCGCTGCCGCCTTCCAACAGACCATTCAAATCAACCCGGATTACGCTGACGCGTACACGGCGCTCGGAGAGATCTACCTCTACCAAAAACGCCTGGACGATGCCGTGCGCGTGCTGGAAAGGGCAGTGAAGCTCGCTCCGGGCATGGCGGTTGCCCATCACCGCTTGGGCCAGGCCTACGAGGCCAAAGGGCTCCACTCTCAAGCCCAGCAGGAATTCAACCGGGCCAAGTCTCCCTAGCAGGGTGATGAAAAACTCGTGTTTGTCCCTTGTTTAGACATACGCGATGAG
>CAZTHM010000365.1:0-4060 GCA_964613505.1 uncultured Acidobacteriota bacterium
CTGGCAGCGGTCGAGGCCATAAGTGCGGTCGCGATAAGCGTAGGAATTGGGCGAAAACCACGCGTGCAGCCGCCGGCTGAGCGTCCGGTAAAGCAGCAGGTCAACGATGCGCTCTTCCCAAGGCGAGATGTAGAGCGTGCGCTCTTTGCCGTTGAAGTTGTAGGCGAGCGCCAGGGCGGGACGAAACTCGAAGCTCTGGCGCGCGAGCGAGCGGTGAATCGCGTCGAGCCCGCGCAGCCCGGGCCCGGCCAGGTCGTAGAGTGTCCGCCCGTCGGTCGAAGTCGAAAGCGCCTTGCGCCAATGGAAAAGCGGTTTCGTGTAAACACGCACGACGG
Organism: uncultured Acidobacteriota bacterium; assembly: GCA_964613505.1. GTDB lineage: Bacteria > Acidobacteriota > Terriglobia > UBA7540 > UBA7540 > CAZTHM01. Next base: position 336 of record CAZTHM010000365.1, read on the forward strand.
CTTTGTAAAGCTCCGCCTCGCGGTAGAGGTCGCGCCACCGCAGCGGACGGTCCAATCCTCGTGCGAGCTCGGCTGACATGTCGGTATCGAAGCCGACGTTATACTACCGCCGCCCTCGCGCCGCAACTGCTTTGCGGCCACCGCACGGCCACGGCCTTGAAAGGAATAAGGATGCCGCCGAGCAGGACCAAGCCAACGGCCAGCAGAATGGGGCTCCGCTGGCTGCGCCGACTCGCGCGCGAACTCCCCCGCCGCGCCAGCGACCGCGCGGTCGCGGCCTTCAGAGCAAGAGGCACAGCCCAATGAACCTGCCTCCGCCATTCGCCACGGCTTTGAGTTTCGCGGCGCAAAGGTCGAGGCTTATTTATCTATATTAATTACCTTGACATTCCCCCCTGGCCGGTGGCAGCTTCATTCCACGGATTAGACGTTGGGCCCATCCGATAACCAAGGGACGTGGAATGCCAGCAGCCGAATGACTGGGCGCGAGGCCATTGGCGCCTGAATTGGGAAATGGGGCCATGCGAACACACTCCAGCGCGGCTGAGGTCTTAATAGGCCTCTGCACCCTTTGCTGTTGTGCCTGCGGTGGCGGCGGAAACGGGAACAACACGCGACCTCCGCCCGTGATTGGTGTTACGGTGTCGCCTGCCACGGCGAATGTCGAGGTTGGCAAGGCGCAGCAGTTCACGGCCACAGTTACCGGCACCTCCAGCATCACCGTAGATTGGAGCGTGAGCGGGGTTGCAGGCGGGAACAGTACTGTCGGCTCCATCACCAGTACAGGTTCTTACACAGCTCCACTTGGCGTGCCATCCCCGAGCACGGTCACCGTCGCCGCAACCAGCCGAGCCGATCCCAAAAAGTCAGCAACGGCGACGGTGACTGTCGCGAGTTGTTCAATCGCCGCCGAAGGGCCTGCGTCTGAGCAAACCCACGCTCGCTTGGGCGCCTACTATTTCGATGGCTGGTCCGGCCCTCTCACCAACTATCACTTTAACGGCTTGCCCTTCGGCCCCTACCAGGATCGCCAACCCCTTTCGGGCTGGCAGGACAACTCCCCCTGCGCCGTCGAGCAGCAACTCGCCTGGGCACGCCGGTTTGGTATCGATTTCTTTGTCTTCGATTGGTATTTCAACGCCGAAGTCAACGATCCTGGTGAGGACCTCAACTCGGCCCTCAAGATTTCGCACTCCCTGCCTGACCGTCATGGCATGCAGTACGCGATCCTCTATGTTGATGCGCCGCCGTTCGTTGTCGCTCCCGCTGACTGGACCACAGCCGTTGGCGAGTGGACGAGCTACTTCACCGATCCAGCCTACGTGCTCGTTAACGGGAAACCACTCTTTCTCGTGATCGACATGGGAAACATGCGTCAAGCATTCGGGTCCTCCGTCGCCGTAGCTGACGCATTCGCCGCGTTGCGGACGGCCGCTCAGGCGCGCGGATTTCCCGGTGTGTACATCGTTGGCGGGATAGCTGTCGCCAACGGCTCGGCAGGTCAGGATGCGCTCTTCCCCGATCTCACCATGGCGCAAGCGGATGGCTATGACGCCCTCAGCGCGTACAACTATCCATACGCGCCTCCAGCATTCGATGGCATGCTGCCCTTCTCGACCCTTTCGGGCGCCGGCAAATGGATTTGGAACCAAGTTGCGCTCAAGAGCCCTGTCCCCTTCATCTCGATTGCCATGGACGGCTGGGACCCGCGCCCGTGGGACGAACGTGAAGGTCTTACGCAATTCATGATGTATTACAGCCGAAGCCCGAATGAGGTGGCGACGTTTGTTAGCGATGCCATCACTTGGGCCGAATCGAACCCGAAATTGCGTCCCGAGGCTTCACCCGCGCCGCCGATCGTACTTGTCGAGGCTTGGAACGAGCTGGGGGAAGGAAGTTACATGGTCCCGACGGTGGGCGATGGCACCAGCTACGGCGACGCGCTCGCGACAATGCTGGCCTTCGCGCCCGCCCGGACACGCAGTGTCCTGGCACTTGATGAAACCGGGCCCGCCGACCCGAACCGGAGCGCCAGCGGAACGCTCACCGATGCCGACGGCGCGCCGATTGCGGGGGCTCCCGTCGCGCTTGATGCGACGGCCGTCGATGGCCCCGGATTCTACGCGGAGTATCCACTCTCCGGTCAGGTGCCGGCCTCTGCGACGCAGGCGGTCGTCGGATTCCGCGTCAACATTGAAGGCGGCGGACCTGGAGCTAGCGAATTCTCGCTCTACCAGGTCAGCTACGTGCAGAATGCTGACGGGATCGAACGAGTCGCCAACGGCGACTTCTCATTGGGAGCGCAGTCGTGGGTGCTGGGAGGGCCAACGCAATTGGTGGCCAGTGATCGCGGGGCGGGCCAGATGGTCCAGGTGCAGGTCTCGTCTAGCCAGGCAGCGTCGCTGACTTCCGCACCGTTCGACGTGGCGTCAGGGGCGACGTTCCAGGTTGCTTTTTCTTCCCGTGTTGCTCCGTTGTCGGTGGGAAGCGGCTACTTTACGGTTATTTTTCTGAACTCCGGAATCGAATTTCAGCGGTATACGATTCCACTGGCTCCGGGAAAGCTTGCCCTAGGCACCACGGGGACTGACGGCGCAGGCACCTTTCAGATGAGCCTCACCTCGTTGGGTGGATGGCACGTGATTCTCGAGGCGAACTACGCTGGCGACGCCCAGCACTGGCCGGGCTACGCCCGGGTCACTCGTTAAGTTTCCCCCTTGTGGATGCGGTTCTGTCATTATCGGACGGCAATTCGGAACCACTTTTTCACGATAATCACTTCCCCGCGATTTCGGCGTACCTCAACGCCTGCTTGGCGATGTCGCGCGGGTAGCGGATTTCGACGTCGCTGATTTTTCCGCCCGAGCCGTAGCGGGGGATGAGATCGGGATTTATGCCGGTCCAGTAAGTGGGCAGGTCGAGCTTTTTGTAGCGCGCGACAATCTGGTCGCGCCAGTCTTTATTGAAATGAATGCCGTAGCGCGTAATCAAGTCCTTCGCCGCGTCGTAATCGCCTTCGGCCTTGATGCGCATCAGCTCGGCGAGGAGCATCCCGACGCCCTCGCGCATCCTGGCGTAATCTTTCACCACCATATAAAACTTGCCGTCGCGCTCGACGGGCTGGATGGCGCCGGTTTTTTCGCGGATGAAATTGACGATGAGCTGAGTGCCGCGCCGATGGTCTTCCTCGATGGTGTCGCCGGTGGGGACTTCGCGGAGCTGCACGAGCGCGGCGCGCGCTTCGCCGTCGTAGGCGGCCTTGGCGACTTCGATGTCGGGAATGGCTCCGATTTCAATCAACTTCGGGTCGAAGAAATTCCATAGCGCCACCAGGTCGGCGCGCGCCTCTTCCAGAGTCGAGAAATATTCCTTAATATAGAAGGCCGGCTCCTCGGTCAGCTTGGGGTTGCGCTTGCCCGAGCCGTGCCCGAGCACTTCGTGCATGGCGGTGTAGAGGTTGTTGGAGAGCTCGCGATACTTGCGGGCGCGCTCGATCTCCTCCGGCGAGTAAGCGAATTCCTCGCTCACCTTTTCGCCCGTCGCCGCGGCCAGGGCGCGCATCGAACCCGTGAAGATAAAACTCTTGCTGCCGAACTTCTCGCGCACTTCGTTCTCGTTGGGAAGATTCTCGCCGATCGTCGTGATGTTGAAGTCCGCCGTTTCGATCACCGTCTCGACGGCCATGGCGAGCGGCGGCTGCGGGTTCTCGATCTTGTAATGGTCGG
>CAZTHM010000366.1:0-4059 GCA_964613505.1 uncultured Acidobacteriota bacterium
TTTTATCCCGAGCTCAAGCGCGGACCCTCCGGCACGCGTCGCGAGGCAGCGCCCGTGTCGGTGCCCGGCGCGGCGCCCTTCGAGGGACCGTATTTCTCCGGCCGCGACCGCGTCGCCGACCGCATCATCGCCGCCATCAACCACACCCAGAAGACTCTGCATATAGCCATTTACGATCTGACCCACGCTGATATTACCGCAGCAATTGAATCCGCCGCGCGGCGGGGCGTCGAAGTTCGCATCGTCGCTGACCAGCGCCAGTCCCAGGGAACACACTCGGAGATTCCCTTCCTGCGATCCAAGGGGCTGGCGATTCGCGTCAGCCAAGGTTTCAAAGGCAACCGCTCCATCATGCACAACAAGTTCGCGGTCTTCGATGGCCGCCTGGCGGTGACGGGCAGCTTTAATTGGACGACCAGCGCCGACAATTTCAATTTTGAAAACGCCGTGTTTATTTCCGATGCGGCGGGCGTGGCGCGCTTTGAGGAGGAATTCGGGCGCATCTGGGCGCAAGCCCAGTAAGGCGGCTTCCAGCGGCCATTCGAGCCCAGCGTGAAATCAGGCGGCCTTACTTCTTTTGCAGGGCGGGCAGCAGGTGTTGCGACACAAAGAAGTCGTAGGCTTTGCGAATGTCATCGGTGACGGGCGTGCTGGCGAGCGGGCGTTCGCCTTCGGCGCGCAAGTAGGTATCGCCGACTCTTCCGAACGGGCCGGGTTCGGTCTTCATGAATTTTTCCTGGTCCGAAATCCCGAATTCGTAGAGTTCCTTGGGCGAATACATCTTCATCTGCTCAGGCCCAATCTTCCCAACGCTGCGGATGTAGAGGTTTAGTTTGGCAAATCCGCGGTCCTTGTCGTACTCCGCGCGCAGGACGTGTTGCAGTTCTTCATCGGGAGTGCTGGGATCTTTGTAAACGTCCGCGACGAGGAAGAACCCCGTCAGCTTCCCGCCGCGGGATGTATCGAGCAATTGATAGAGGCGCAAGGTTGCGTCATTGGGATCGAGGGGCGGGGTCTTGTCTTTCGCCGCGAGGTTGGGCGTGACGATCCCCGCGAGGCCTGCCACCAACAGAATCGCCAGCGTTCGTTTGATTTCCGGAAACTCCCGCCTCATAGGACCTCCTCCGGCGGCCTTACCAGGATGTGAACATTAGAAACGCGGCAGGATCGGCCGCCTCGACTCTCGACGCCCCAATCTTACTCCCCTGGGCGCGCAGAAACAAGCTGACAACTTTAATGCGCCTCACGGGTAGAGCAGATACTTGGCGCGCATCTGCCGGAAGGGTTCGAGCGGTTCGTAGGAATGGAGCACGATTCCTCGCGGGTCCCTCCCCTTCTTGATGTCCTCGAGCACCCAGCGCGCGCCGACCAGCGGCAGCGTCTTCTCGAGCTGGAACTGATCCGGGAAAAGATGGCGGAGCGCCGCGACGAGTTCCACGCCCAGTTCCGGCGAATTGAGCGCCTCGCGGTCTAAAAGCACGAGGTTGGTGCCATGGCAAATCTTTCCCGCAAACGGCCCGCTGGCGGGAGTGAAATCTACGGGCACAAAGCGCACGCCTTGAATCCGCCGCTCGTTCAGGTAAACCGCCAACTGGCGAGCATCAATCCACGGCGCGCCCAGCAGTTCGAAGGGCGTGTCGGTGCCGCGCCCCACGCTGACGTTGGCGCCCTCGACCATCGCGACTCCCGGATAGAGCGTGGCTTCGGTCAACGAGCGCAGATTGGGCGAAGGATTCACCCACACCAGGCCCGTCTCGTCAAACCAGTCGCCGCGTTCCCAGCCCTGCATTTTAATGACGTGCAGCCGCGCGCCCAGGTTGTTTTCGCGGTTGAACATTTCGGCGAGTTCCCCCACCGTCATCCCGTGGCGCACCGGCATGGGAAAATAACCGACAAAAGAAAACTGGTCGCGGTCGAGAACCGGTCCTTCCACCGAAAGGCCGTTGATGGGATTGGGGCGATCGAGAACGTAAACCGGAATTCCCTTTTTCGCCGCCGCTTCCATCGCATAACCGAGCGTGGTGATGTAAGTATAAAAGCGCGCGCCCGCATCCTGAATATCGAAGACCAGCGCGTCGAGGCCCTCCAGCATCTTTCCCGTGGGCCGCAAGGTTCCGCCGTAGAGGCTGTAAACCGGCACGCCGGTGGCCGGATCTTTGCCGGAGGCGACGGGCGCCCCCTCGGCCGCAGCGCCCGTAAAGCCGTGCTCGGGGCCAAAGATGGCTTTCAACTTCAGGTTGGGAGCTTTGTGCAGGAGGTCAATCGTGCGCCGGCCTTCGCGGTCGCGGCCGGTGTGATTGGTGATGAGTCCGACGCGCAATCCAGCCAGCGGCGCGAACTTTTCGGCGGCCAGCACATCGATCCCCGTCAAAACCCGGCCATTCCGCAGCGGTTGGATACGATAACTTTGCGCCATCTCGGTCGAGCCGGTGAGCGGGCTCCGCGCTGCGAGGATAGCCTGCGCGCCTTCAAGTCCAAGGGACGCGGCGACAATCGTCGCGACGCGGGCGCGTAATGGAACCACGTCGCCCCGGCCGTCGGGATGCACGCGGCTGGAGAGGAGAATCACGTAGGTCTTTGAGACAGGATCAATCCAGAGGGACGTGCCGGTCCAGCCGGTGTGCCCATAAGAACCCAACGGAAAAAACTCGCCACGCGGTGAAGCGTACGGCGAATCGAGATCCCATCCGAGCGCGCGCACCGCGACTTTTTCCGGCGGAGATTGCGGCGTGATCATTTTCTCGATACTCAACGGACTCAGCACGCGCACGCCGCCGGACGCGCCACCATCCAAGAGCATCTGCGCGAAGATGGCCAGATCATCTGCTGTGGAAAACAGTCCCGCGTGGCCCGCCACTCCGCCCATAAAGCGCGCCGTGGGGTCGTGGACTTCTCCCAACAGCATCCTGCCGTTCAGGCGTTCGGTGGGCGCGATGCGCTCGCCGAGTTCCGCGGATGGCCGGAAGCCGGTGTCCTTCATCCCCAACGGCTTGAAAATGTGTTCTTCGCAATAGACGTCCAGCGGCTGGCCGGAAACGCGGTAGACCAGCTCGCCGAGTGCCTCGAAGTTGATGTCGCTATAGATGAAGCGCGTGCCCGGCGTCCCCACCGGCGTCTCTGCCAGGATCATCTTCATCGCCGTGTCGTAGCCCGACCACTCGGGCTTCAGGTCGAGGTCCGGGCGCAGACCGGAATAGTGCGTGAGCAGTTCGCGCACCGTGACGACGTCTTTGCCATTGGTATTGAACTCCGGCCAATATTCGGAGACGGGATCCTGCAAGCGAATCTTGCCCTTCTCGACGAGTTGAATGATGGCTGTAGTGGTGGCAATGACCTTGGTCAGCGAAGCCATGTCGAAAATCGTGTCCGTGGTCATGGGCGCCCGGTGCGGGAGCAGCGAGCGCTCGCCAAATCCCCGGCGATAAATGACCTTTCCCTCGTGCCCCACCAGGACGACCGCGCCAGCACACTTCTCCGCCTGGATGGCCTCCTGCACGACGCTTTCGATGTTCGCGAGCTGCTCCTCGCGCAGCTCCGCCGCCGCGCCGGGAATCGGCACCACAACCGGGAGCATCGCGAGTATCAGCCAACTGTTTTTTGCAGTCCACAGACGAAGCATCGGTATTCTGGCTCCTGACTTCTGGCTTCTGGCTTCTGCTCCTCGACTTTTGACTTCCGCCCCGAGAGCATCCTGCTATATACTCCCGCCGCTCTTGTGTCAACGAGAGCTTTTTGAAAATCGCGCGGTTTTGCCAGGTTAACCTATGAAACTCACATTTCTGGACTGGGCAGTTGTTGCTGCCTATTTCCTTATCAACCTCCTGATCGGCCTTTACTACCGCAAGAAGGCCAGCGCCAGCACGGGCGACTTTTTTGTTTCCGGCCGCGAAGTCAGTTGGTGGCTGGCCGGGACGTCGATGGTCGCGGTTGCCGCGCTCATTGTCCCGACACTTGCCGCGCACATCGTGCTCGGGCACGTCGACTGGGCGGTCGCCGGCGCGTTCGCGCTCGGCGTCATCCCCGCGTCGATCGTGGGTGCACGCCTTGGGCTGCGGATAC
>CAZTHM010000367.1:0-4056 GCA_964613505.1 uncultured Acidobacteriota bacterium
CTCCAGGGTTTGAAAGAATTCGGGGAAGGAAATATCCACGCAGCCGCTGTCGCGAATGAGGGTTGTGCCTTCGGCGGCAAGTCCCGCCACGGCGAAGGCCATGGCGATACGATGGTCGCCGTGAGTGTCGATCTCGGCGCCGTGGAGCTTCTGATTTCCCGCCACGCGCAACCCGTCGGGAAACTCTTCCACCTCGGCGCCCATGCGGCGGAGGTTTTCCGCCACGACGGCAATGCGGTCGCTTTCCTTGACGCGCAGTTCGGCCGCGCCGTGAAACGTCAGCCCTAGTTCGGTCTGCGTGCCGAAAACCGCGAGCACGGGCAACTCATCAATGAGTCCCGGAACCGATTCGGGCGGGATTTCCCCGCCCCGCAATTTGCCCGGTTCGATGTGCAGGTCGCCCAGCAGTTCGCCATGCAGCATCTCGACGTTGATAACCTTGACGCGCCCGCCCATGCCGGCGAGCACATCGAGGATTGCCGTGCGCGTGGGATTGAGGCCAACGTTTCGGATGACCAGGTTTGATTCCGGCAGCAGGAGCCCGGCGACCATGAAGAAGGCGGCGGAAGAAATGTCGCCGGGGACGTAAAGCTTCTTCCCTTGCAGCTTCGCGCCGCCGCGGACAGCGATGGTGCGGCCGTGGCGGCCGATGTCCGCCCCCATCTGCTCGAGCGCGATTTCAGTGTGATCGCGCGTGGGCACCGGCTCAACCACCTCCGTCTCGCCTTCAGCGCAAAGGCCGGCAAACAACACCGCCGATTTCACCTGTGCGCTGGGCACAGGCAATTCGTAATGGATGGGTTTGAGCTTTCCACCTTCAATTTCGAGCGGCGGCAGGCCGCCCTCCGCCGATTTGATGCGCGCGCCCATTTGCGTCAGCGGCTCGATCACACGCTTCATCGGACGGCGCGAGAGCGAGGCGTCGCCGGTCATGACCGACCTGAACGGCTGCCCGGCGAGAATCCCCGAGAGCATCCGCATGGTCGAGCCGGAATTCCCCGCGTCGAGCACACCCGCGGGCGGCTTCAGCCCTTCTAGCCCAGCGCCCTCGATGGTGACCACGTTCTCGCGGCGCTCGATCTTCACGCCCAGGCTCTTCAAGCAATCGAGCGTGCTCTGGCAATCGGCGCTCGTGGCGAAGAAATGGATTTCTGTCGGCCCTTCCGCAATTGCTCCCAGCATCGCGTAGCGATGCGAGATTGATTTGTCGCCGGGCATCTGGACGGTGCCCTCGAGCTTCCTCGCCGGCTTGATCTTTTTCGTCTTGGTGGAGCCGAATAAGCCCATGATGAAGGGTGGTCAGTTGTCAGTTGTCAGTTGTCGATCCGATTCAGTAGGTTCGCATTACGCGCCGATATCGTCAAGCTGCAGGGGGAGCGATGAGGGCGTGCCTACCGTTCGCAGCCATCGCCGCCACAGCGTTCGCCTCAGAAATTGAAGAGGTAGGTGTACTTCACCAAGAGCGCTCGTGTGAGTGTGCGCTGATAGGGATTCGGCGGCAACCCGGCGTTTTCCTGCGCATCAGCCCCCAGAGTATCGAACCGGCTGTTGTAGACAATATAGAGCCCGGTGTTGGCCATTCGAATCAGCGCAAACCGCAGATTGACACCAACCTGGTGGCTGGCGCTGTTGTATTGAATCAGCGATTGGATGTAGCTCTTGGGCGTAAAGGAATAGGTGAATTGAAGAATGGCCAGGTCAGTTGCGAAAGCGCCCACGGGCAGCTCCACGTTGTTCCGAATGTAGCGCGCAGAAAGCAAATACCGGAAGCCCGACCGCAGGCCGCTCCCCAACGTGAGCGTGCGGATGTGCCCCGAATAAAACTCCCCCCAGGCGTAGTTGACGTTGCCATAGAGGCGCGCGCTTGGGTCGGTGTTGCCGTAGGCCGACCAGTTGTTGAAGGGATATTCGCCGACGGGAAGGACGACGCCCGGATGAATTTGGAAAGGCTTGAAGAGCTGCTCATAGGTATTGTTGAAGGCCAAGCCGGCCGAGCTGCCGTCAACGAAGTCCACGCGGAAATCGGTGTGCCGGAAGCCCGACTCCTGCTGCCCGTTGAAGCGGTAGTAGCCGTTCCAGTGATGATGAGGCCAGAAGCGGCGAATATAGCGGCTGTGCTTGGGCCGGGGGCTGACGAAGATGCCGTAGGCCGGACGCCGGTAGCCAACCCGTTGCACGAAACCCACTTCGGGATTGAAATTCTCGCCCACCTGGGTATACCCGCCTTCGGCGCGCACCATATCCGTGTTGTAGAGGAGGAAGGTGCTGGCAGCATGGTCGCGCCCATTGAGACCCGCGGTTTGCGTTTTGGCGGCGTAGTTGAACCAGGTGAGGTCGGACCCGAGGCCGAGGTTGGCGTCCAGGCCGTAGGTCTGGTTGGAATGATAGAGGTCCGCTCGCGGGCCGGTGGGCGACTTGTTGATGGCGATCAGCCCCACCGAGCTGCGTTTGCCGAATTCCCGCCCAAGACGAGCCACCGTGAAGTTGTTCGCTGGAGCAACGCCGAGAATTCCTTCCGTCTGCATGTTCAGCAGGCCGATGTTGTAGCGCCCCTGCTTTCCTGAAAGGCGCGCCCCGCCGACAATGGGAATCTGAGCGCCGGTCGGATCAATCCCAATCCGGCGGCTGAAGAACAGTTCCACCTCCTGTGGCGTACCGACCGAGAAATAGCCCGAGTTTTCAAGGAAGAACGGGCGCTTCTCGGGGAAGAAAACGTCGAAGCGCGTCAGGTTCACTTGCTCTTCGTCCACCTCCACCTGCGCGAAGTCCGTGTTCGCCGTCAAATCGAGTGTCAGGCTTGAGGTGAGCGTGTATTTCAGGTCCATCCCCACTTCGGGGGTGTATTTCTTGAGCGCGGGATCCCGAGTGTAGTCCTGCTGAATTCCTCCCAGGATGAAGGGAACAATTTGCAGGCTGCGCCGGAACTTCGCCTCGACGCCGCTCAGGTCGCCGGCGAGCGAAACACGTTGGAGATCGAAAGCGCGCGGCACGGGCGACCAGTACGACTGCTCGTTCTTGCGGCGCAGGTTGCGCAGGAAGTTCACACCCCACACCTGGTCTTGCCCGGAGTTAAAGCGCAACGTGCGAAAGGGAATCGCGAACTCGGCTTCCCAGCCGCGCTCGGTGATCTGGGTCTTCACTTTCCAGACGCCGTCCCAGTTCAGATTGAAGGAGGAGATGCCACCCGCCTGAGCGCCTGCGGTGCCACTGCCGCCGCTTTGACCTGCGCGGGGCGGGCCGCCCACCTGACGAGTTTGCCCGCCGTGGACGATCTGGGCGTCATATTCGATTCCCGAGGCGGAAGTCGCGAAGATGTATCCGTTCTGGTCGTCGTTGTATGGGTCGATGAGGATCTGAAAGGCGTCCGTCTGGTCAAGCACGCCGTCGCGACGCCCTTGCGTGGAGCGGATGGCCGCCGGCTCCGAGTCGAAACAGATCACGGCAAAGTAGAGCGCGTCCTTCGTGTAGCCGATTCGAACTTCCGTCGGCTCGGAGGCTGGCAGGCCTTCCTGCGGGAGTTGCTGAATGAAGTCTTTTGCGGGCTCGAAAGCCATCCAGGAATCGTCCACGCGCCCGTCGAGCAGCGGCCCGGCATCGAGCTGGTAGGCTTTCGCTCGCCGCGAGGGTGCGCCACTCTCCTGCGGCGACGAGAAAAGGTCCGGCGATGCCGCGAGCAGGATGACAATTGCCGCTGCCGATGCAAAGCTCAGCCGCGCCGGGGCAAACAAGTAGTTTCCAGGAAATCTGATTCGCACGTCCAAACTCGTCCAAAGGAAGGCAACGAACGCCCGCGGGAAAGCGACCCCACGATAGCGCCTTGGTTTTCCAGACTCTGCGAGGAAAGTTCTGACGAGATCGGCAGCCAACCCCACTGCTTGTCAGTGGCCGGCGATCCCCAGACTTCAGGGTCGAATACGAAAAGCGCGAGCCAGCCTGTAAGCCGAATCCTGTTCCCCGATGTAATCGGGGTGGCGATCATTCCTCTAGCCCCGCGATTGCTCGCGGGATCCAGCGACCTACCCGAGAGTCGCCTGTCGTCGCTAACCGCTTTTCGCG
>CAZTHM010000368.1:0-4046 GCA_964613505.1 uncultured Acidobacteriota bacterium
GGGAGCCTACGCGCTCAATTCAAGCACCCTGGGAATTGCAAACACGGCCATCGGCACCTATGCGCTCTATGCTAATACAGATGCCAGCTTTAACACCGCTGTCGGAGACCGTGCGCTCCAGAGAAACTGTTTCGGTGTCGCTAGCGGATGTGCAGCAAACGCCAACACCGCGGTCGGTACCGGCGCGGGCGGGTACTTGGGGAGCACAAACAGCAATGTCACAGGCTCGCAAAATACTTTTATTGGTTTCCAAAGCGGCCCCGGCACCTCGACCCAACTGAGCAATGCCACGGCCCTTGGAGCCAACGCCTTGGTGTCGCAGAGCAACTCGCTGGTATTGGGTGGCACGGGCGGAAGCGCGGTCAAGGTGGGCATCGGGACGGCAACGCCGGGCGACTTCCTGCACGTCAACGTCGGCACGGTCGTGGACGCCGGAATAACCATCCAAGGCAATCCCTCGTCGTGGGGGGACATCGGCCTGAAGATCAACAACACCGCCACGGGCGGGGTCAATTGGTATATCGACTCAACCAGTAACGGCAGTGGCTACGGCGGCGGCTACCTGGCGTTCGTGCCCGGCCCAGGCAACGGTCCGGTCATGTGGCTGCATGGGGCCGCACAAGACATCTACCCCCTGACGCTCTGTTACACCTGCGGCCCTGGGATCGCGGACGGTTGGGTCGCGTTCAGCTCGCGGCGATTCAAGACCAACATCCAAACCCTTCACAACGCTCTGGGCACAGTGGCGCAGCTGCGCGGGGTCTCTTACAATGCCAAGTCCAATGGTAAGGCCGAAGTGGGCGTGATTGCCGAGGAAGTCGCCCAGGTGCTTCCACAGGTGGTGGGCATCGACAAGGACGGAAATGCCGAGGGTGTGGACTACTCGCGCCTGACCGCCCTGCTCATCGAGGCCACCAAAGAGCAGCAGGCGGAGATTCGGAAGCTGCGACGCGAGGTGCAGCAATTGCGTCAAAGGCAAACGGAGTTGGCGGCGCTGGAGGCGCACGGCTGGAGAGCGGGGGCGCAAGTACACTGACCGCCGGCGCCGCGCCCGCTGCCCGAGCCGAAAAGTCTCGCCCCAGTCCGACGTTGACAAAGGTTCGGTTCTGAGTAGCGTAAAGTGCGACAGCGGGACCGCGGGAGGTCAATCTGGAAACCTCTCTTTGCGCCGGTTGGCACGCCGGACGTTGCAGGAAGAGTCGGCAAGGAATCAGGTCGGAAGAAAGTCCTCCAGGGGAACGAACTGGAAGCCAGCCTGGCGGGCGCCGTCAATGATCTGGGGCAGAGCCTCGACGACGTGCGAACGGTCGGGGCGGAGAGAATCCGGCGCCGCGCTCTCGTCTGAAGCAAAGACTTCACGCCACGCCCATTTCAGGAAGCCTTGCGTTCCTTCCTGCCCGTCGTGCAACAGGATGACGGAGCCCGGCCCGAGATGTTCGAGGGCGGCGCGGACCGTCGCTCTCGCGTCACTCTTCCAGTCGTAGCCCGTGTCAGACCACTGCACAACCTTTAGGCCACGCCCTCGCACCACGGAATAAAGGCCAAACCAGCGCGCGCCATAGGGAGGGCGGAAAACCGCCGGGCGCTTGCCGGTTACGCGCTCGATGGCCTGTTGCGTGCGATCGATCTCCTCCGCCAAGCGGCGGCGGGGCAGGAAATAGGGGAAGGGATGAGAGTAGGTGTGGTTGCCGAGGGTGTGCCCCTCTGCGCAAATCCGGCGGAGAATATCAGGGTGGCGATCCACGTTCTTTGGCCGCAGACAAAGAACGTGGCGCGTACCTGCCGGTCGCGAAGGATATCGAGTATCTGTCCGGTGAAGGGCGAGGCCGGACCGTCATCAAAAGTCAGCGTGACGACGGGGCGGTCCACCCGGCCGCGCACCAGTGCCGGACCAAAGACCTGAGAACTCGGCACGCTGCACGCGTACCAGAGGAAGACCCCTAGCGCAGCCGCGGCTAGGATCGCGATAGCAACCAACGTCAGCCCAGTCATCCGGCGGCCCCCACGCTGAGAGATTATAAGTCCAGCCGGCAGTGCGCGTCACCTTCGTGCCAACCCTCGGTGAAGCGGATGCCAAACTGTGGCCCGCGAGACTTCCGACGGAATGCTATAATCCCCCGCGATTTAGTGCTCCTAGTCCTGCAACGGGAAGAAGGTGTAAATGAGTCGGAAAAAACTTGCGCAGGGCGCTCACGTAACCACCTCCGAGCTCATGACCAGACTCACGAACCGCACCGGTCATGTTGGCATCGTGGGTTTGGGTTACGTGGGGCTGCCGCTCGGTCTGGCCTTTGCCCGCTCGGGCTTCCGGGTGATGGGATTCGATATCGACGCCGCCAAAATTGAGATGCTCGACCAGCAGCAAAGCTATATCCGCCACATTCCTTCCACGGCGATCGCCCAGGCAGTGAGAGAGTGGAAGTTCCGCGCCACCGCCGATTTCAAGAAACTGCGGGAAATGGACGCAATTCTGGTGTGCGTCCCGACACCCCTGGACGAGCACCGTGAGCCGGATCTCTCCTTCGTGCGCAACACCGCCGAGTCCATCCGCGCCGCGCTGCGGCCAGGCCAATTGGTGATTTTAGAGAGCACGACCTACCCCGGGACGACGGAAGAGGTAGTTCTTCCGATTCTGGAAAAGTCGGGCCTGCGCTGCCCCATCCGACCTTACGAGGTCAACCAGGGCGCCGTCGGGCTGGAGGAACCCTTCGATGCTGATTTCCTTCTGGCCTTCTCCCCGGAACGCGAGGACCCGGGAAACAAGCTGTTCAAGACACATCAGATCCCGAAAGTCATTGGCGGCGTGAACGGCCCCAGCGCCGCGGCTGCCCGGACGCTATACCGACAGGCATTCGAACACACCGTGACGGTCAGCTCAACCAAAGCTGCCGAGATGACGAAACTTCTGGAAAATATCTACCGCTGCGTGAACATCGCCCTGGTGAACGAACTGAAACGCCTGTGCATGCGCATGGGAATCGATATCTGGGAGGTGATCGAGGCGGCCAAGACCAAGCCCTTTGGCTTCACGGCATTTTACCCAGGTCCCGGCTTGGGCGGGCACTGCATCCCCATCGACCCGTTCTACCTCACCTGGAAAGCGCGCGAGTACGAATTCCCCACGCGCTTCATCGAATTGGCCGGGGAAATCAACACCGCCATGCCCGAGCACGTGGTCGCATCGCTGGCCGAGGCCTTGAATCACCGCAAGCAGTGCTTGCAGGATGCGAAGATTCTGGTGCTGGGGGTCGCCTACAAAAAGGACATCGACGACCTGCGCGAATCGCCCTCGCTGCGGATCATGCACCTGCTGCAAGCGCGCGGGGCGAAAGTGGAATATCACGACCCGTATTTTCCCTCCCTCCCCAAAACGCGCCATTACGACTTTGGCCTCTCGTCCGTCGAACTCACCCCCAAGACGCTGGCTCGTTACAACGCCGTCGTCATCGCGACAGACCATTCCAGCTATGATTTTGCGGCCATCGTCCGCCACGCGCGCCTGGTCATCGATACCCGCAACGCCACGCGCGATGTGGCCGGGCACCGCGACAAGATCGTGCCCTGCTGAGGAGGCCGCCTGATTCGCCGCATCCCCATTGCGCAAGTGCGGCTCGACCGGCGCGAGATTCGAGCGGTCGAGCGAGTCTTGAAATCCGGCCGGCTGCGCGCCGGCCCCGTCGTGGAGGATTTCGAGGCGCGCTTTGCCCGCGCCGTGGGGGCGCGTTACGCGGTGGCGGTCAATTCCGGGACCGCCGCCTTGTATCTCGCCTATCGAGCGCTGCTCAAGCCCGGCGATGAGATTATCGTTCCGGACTTTACCTTCGTGGCGACGGCCTCCATGGTGTTGGCGGTGGGCGCCAAGCCGGTGTTCACCGACGTCGACCCGGAAACCTTCACGCTCGATCCCGCCGATGTCGAACGCCGCATATCGCGCCGGACGCGCGCGCTTGCCCCCGTCCACCTCTACGGGAACCCGGCCGACGTCCCACGATTGATGCGCCTCGCCCGCCGGCATCACTTGAAGGTGATCTGGGACGCTGCCCAGG
>CAZTHM010000369.1:0-4040 GCA_964613505.1 uncultured Acidobacteriota bacterium
GAAGTGTTGCCTTCTTTTGAACTGGGTGAATACAAGGGGCTGGAGGTCGAGGAAGAATCCGCAGCGGTAACCGACGCCGCCGTGGACCAAGCCGTCGAGGAACTGCGGCAGCGCGCGGCAACGTACGAAGCGGTCGAAGATCGCCCCGCCGCCGATGACGATTACGTGATGGTCTCGTATAAGGGACGCGATCCGAAAGATCCCGCCAGCCAGCCCCTGGAAGCCCGCGATGCCGTGGTTCACCTGGGTGGAAAAGGCACGGTGGCCGCCTTTACCGAGAATCTGCGCGGCGTCAAGTCCGGCGACGTGCGCGAGTTCGAAGTCTCCTACCCCGACGACTACACCCAGAAATCTCTCGCAGGCAAGACACTGAGTTACCGCGTCGAGGTCCAGAGCATCAAAAGGAAGGTGGTGCCCTCGGCGGACGACGAATTCGCCAAATCGGTCAGCGAGTCGGAGACGCTGAGCGACCTCAAGGTGAAGCTGCGCGAAGGGTTGGAGGCGGGCAAAAAGCGGCATGTCGAAGCCGCCGCCATGAACAAACTCCTCGAGCAGCTCGTCAACCGGCAGGCGTTCCCTGTACCCTTGGCTCTGGTCGAAGCTCAACTCGACCACAAGATCGAGAAGATCATGCGGCAACTGGTGGCGCAAGGCATCGACCCGCGAGCCACCCAGATCGACTGGCAGAAGATTCGCGAGGAGGGCCGGACGGACGGTGAGAAGGAAGTGCGAGGCTCGCTGATTTTGGACAGAATTGCCGAAGCCGAAAAGGTCGCGGTTCCCGAGGAGGACGTGGACGAGTTGATTCGCGGCATGGCAGAAGAACGCCATGAAACTCCCGCCACGCTCAAAACCCGCTTGACAGAAGAGGGCGCGGTGGATAGAATTAAGTCTACTCGCCGCAACCAGAAAGCGCTTGAACTTATCTACCACAACGCAAAAATCATACGGAAAAGTTAAGGATTACCGGCGCCGGGTGAGAATCGAAGCCCAAGACAAGCCATGAGCCAGAACGGACCGAATATGACGCTCATCCCCATGGTGGTGGAACAAACCAACCGGGGAGAGCGCGCTTACGACATCTACTCACGGCTGTTGCGGGACAACATTATTTTTATCGGCACAGCGATCGACGATAACGTCGCCAATGTGGTCACCGCACAACTGCTCTTCCTGGCGGCCGAGGATCCGGAGAAGGATGTTTCACTTTACATCAATTCGCCGGGAGGCGTGGTAACCGCAGGAATGGCGATCTACGACACGATGCAATTCATCAAGCCCAACGTCGCCACAATCTGCATCGGTCAAGCCGCCAGCATTGCGGCCCTCCTGCTCGCTGCCGGAACACCCAGCAAGCGTTTCGCCCTGCCCAACTCCCGCGTCCTCATCCATCAACCCACCATGGGCGGGCTGTCGGGGCAGGCGACCGACATCGATATCCACGCCCGCGAAATCCTGCGCATCCGGGCCAGTCTGAACGAAATCATGGCCAAACTTACCGGCCAGCCGTTGGAGAAGATTGAGCACGATGTGGAGCGCGACTTCTGGATGGGCGCCCAGCAGGCGCGCGAGTACGGCATCATTGACGAGATCATCTTCAAGCACAAGTAGGATCGGGGATCGACGTGAAACGCAGCAGTAGCGACGAAGTCTTGCGTTGCTCGTTCTGCAACAAAGGTCAGGACGCCGTGGGGAAGCTCATCGCTTCGCCCGGCGACCAACCGCGCACCTACATCTGCAACGAGTGTGTTGCGGTCTGCAACACGATCCTGCACGAGGAAAAGGCTGGTCAGATTCCGGGCGCTCAGGTCAAGTTACCCAAGCCCACGGAAGTGAAGGACTTCCTCGACCAGTACGTCATCGGGCAGGAAAAGACGAAAAAGAAGCTGGCGGTGGCGGTTTACAACCATTACAAGCGCATCATGATGGCGCGCTCGCGCAGTGATGTGGAGTTGACGAAGTCAAACATCCTCCTCATCGGCCCGACCGGCACCGGCAAGACGCTGCTCGCCCAGACCCTGGCGCGAATGCTGGAAGTTCCCTTCGCCATCGTGGACGCCACCACCCTGACTGAGGCGGGGTACGTCGGCGAGGACGTTGAGAACGTCATCCTGCGCTTGCTGCAGAATGCCGGCGGCGATGTGCAGCGCGCCCAGCAAGGCATCATCTACATCGACGAGATTGACAAGATTTCCAAGAAGGACGAGAACCCCTCCATCACGCGCGACGTTTCCGGCGAGGGAGTGCAGCAGGCGCTGCTGAAGATTCTGGAAGGAACCGTCGCCAACGTTCCGCCCCAGGGTGGGCGAAAGCATCCTCACCAGGAATTCACCCCCGTGGATACCACGAATATCCTGTTCCTTTGCGGCGGGGCATTCGTGGGCCTGGAAAGGATTATCGAGCGGCGCGGGGGCAGGAAGATGATGGGGTTCCATACCGACGATAACTCCACTCCCGCTACCCCGAGCCGGAGAGACATCGAAATACTCGAGCAAGTTCAGCCGATAGATCTCATCAGGTACGGCTTGATTCCGGAGTTCGTGGGACGGCTGCCCGTGGTGAGCGTATTGAACGACCTGGATGCGGCGGCGCTAGTGGAGATTCTGACGCAGCCCAAGAACGCCCTCATTCGCCAGTACCAAAAGCTGTTTGAATTCGAAAACGTCAAGCTGCGGTTCCAGGAGAAAGCGCTGGCGGTGATCGCCAGCCAGTCCATCGAGCGCAAGATGGGGGCCCGCGGGTTGAGGATGATTCTCGAGGATTTGATGCTCGACTTGATGTACCACCTTCCCAGCCAGCGCAAGTTGCGGGAGTTTGTGGTTACGGAGGAGATGGTCAAGAAACACGAGATCAGCTTCAGCTCGGCGCTTTTCGAAAAGGCCAGTTAATGAATTCTCCTATGTTCTCAGGGCGAGAAAAATCCGACACGCGCTCCTTGCCGATGATGCCCATCCGGGACGTGGTCATCTTCCCGCACATGATGACCCCCTTCGTCGTCGGCCGGGAGAGTTCGATCCGGGCGCTGGAAGACGCGCTGGCGGGCGACAAGAAAATCTTTCTCGCCACCCAGCACGATGCCTCCGTCGACGAGCCCAAGCCCAACGAGATTCATCAGGTCGGGACCATCTCCAACATCGTCCAGAGCCTGAAGCTCCCGGACGGGAATATCAAGGTCCTCGTGGAAGGCATCGAGCGCGGCAAGACGCTCAAGATTTCGACCGAGGAAGGCTACTTCCGGGTCTCGGTGAAGACGGCGGCCTACCGCCCCGTCACCACACCCAGCCTGGAACAACTCGTGCAGCGCGTCACGGCGCTGTTCGAGCAGTACGTCAAGCTCTCCCAGAGCCTGAACTACGAGACCATGATCGCCGCCGTCAAGGTGGACGAGGTCGGGAAGTTTACGGACACCGTGGCCGCCAACCTTAACGTCAGCATCCAGGAGAAGCAGGAACTTCTGGAAATCTTCGACCCTGTGGACCGGCTGACGCGCCTGGCGGACATCCTCGACGTGGAGATCGAGAAGCTCAACGTCGACCGCGCCATCCAGGGCCGCGTCAAGCGCCAGATGGAGCGCGCCCAGCGCGAGTATTACCTGAACGAGAAAATCCGCGCCATCCAGAAAGAACTGGGGCGCAACGAAAAGAACGAGATCGAGGAGTTGAAGAAAAAGATCGAAACCTCCGGCATGGCCAAGGACGCCCGCGAAAAGGCCGAGACGGAACTGAAGCGCCTGGAGATGATGCCGCCCATGTCGGCGGAATCCACCGTCTCGCGCAACTACCTCGACTGGCTGCTCGCCATGCCCTGGAAGAAGAAGTCGAAGGAGATCCGCGAGATCGGGCGCGCCGAGCAGATCCTGGAAGAAGACCATTACGGGCTGGAGAAAATCAAGGAGCGGATTCTGGAATTCCTCGCCGTGCGCCAGCTTGTCAAGCACCCCAAGGGTTCCATCCTCTGCTTCGTCGGGCCGCCGGGAGTGGGAAAGACTTCACTAGGCCGCTCGATTGCCCGCGCCACCGGCCGCAAGTTCGTGCGCCTGT
>CAZTHM010000370.1:0-4002 GCA_964613505.1 uncultured Acidobacteriota bacterium
ACTTCCAAGCTGGTCGGAAATTTCCTGCGCGTTCTCCTCCAGAACTACCGATTGGCCCTGATTGCGGACATCGTGGAGGCGTTCAAGAAAGTTGCCAATGAGCGGATGGGAGTCGTGGAGGTACAGATCTCTTCCGCTGCGGAGCTTTCCGAGGCCGAGCGCCAGACGTTGCTGGCGCGCTTCGAGACCATCACCAGAAAGAAAGTGGAAGTGGAGTTTCAAATTGAAAAGCAATTGCTGGGCGGCGTCCTGGCCCAGATCGGCAGCACCATATACGACGGTTCGGTGCGCGGCCACCTGCAGCGCCTTCGCGAGCGGCTGATGGCGCGATAGGCGCGGCGGCCGGACTTGAACCGCAACCAGAATCTCCTGTTGGCTGTAGCAAGAGAGGCCCGACGATGGCACAGATTAGAGCCGACGAAATCACCAAGATTATTCGCGAGCAGATCGAGAACTACGATCGCAGCGTCACCGTCAGCGAAGTGGGTTCGGTCATGTCGGTGGGCGACGGAGTGGCGCGCATCCACGGCCTGGAAAACGTCATGGCCGGCGAGCTGCTCGACCTCCCGCATGAGGTTGCGGGCCTGGCGCTGAACCTGGAAGAGGATCAGGTGAGCGCCGTGCTGCTCGGCGACTACACCAAGATCAGCGAAGGCGACGTAGTGAAGCGGACGGGGCGCATCATGTCGGTGCCGGTCGGTGAGGCGCTGATCGGCCGAGTGGTGGACTCTCTCGGCAAGCCCACGGACGGCAAAGGGCCCATCATCACCGACCACTACAACCCCATCGAACGTCTGGCCCCCGGCGTGGTGGACCGCATGCCGGTGCGCGAGCCGTTGCAGACGGGGCTCAAGGCCATCGACTCGATGATTCCCATCGGGCGCGGTCAACGCGAGCTCATCATCGGCGACCGCCAGACCGGCAAGACCGCCATCGCCCTCGACGCGATCATCAATCAGCGCGGCAGCGATGTGATTTGCATCTACGTTGCGATCGGGCAGAAGCGCTCGACCGTGGCCCAGGTCATTAAAACCCTGGAGGAGTACGATGCAATGAAATACAGCATCGTCGTCGAAGCCGGCTCCTCCGACCCCGCGCCCATGCAGTATCTGGCGCCCTATGCCGGCTGCTCGATCGGCGAGTACTTCCGCGACCGAGGCCGGCACGCGTTGTGTATTTACGATGACCTTTCGAAGCACGCGGTGTCCTACCGCGAGATTTCGCTCCTGCTGCGCCGCCCGCCCGGCCGCGAGGCTTATCCCGGCGACGTTTTCTATCTGCACTCGCGGTTGCTGGAGCGCGCCGCAAAGCTGAACAAGGAACTGGGCGGAGGGTCGCTCACGGCGCTTCCCATCATCGAGACGCAGGCCGGAGACGTCTCGGCCTACATTCCGACCAACGTTATCTCGATTACCGACGGCCAGATTTATCTTGAGTCGGATTTGTTCAACTCCGGCATTCGTCCGGCGATCAACGCCGGGATTTCCGTGTCGCGCGTGGGCGGCAATGCGCAGATCAAGGCGATGAAGTCGATTGCGGGCACGCTGCGACTCGAAATGGCGCAGTTCCGCGAACTTGCCGCTTTCGCGCAGTTCGGCAGCGACCTCGACAAGACCACGCAGGCGCAGCTCAACCGCGGGCGGCGCCTCACCGAAATCCTGAAGCAGGACCAGTTCAAGCCGCTGTCGGTTGAAAAACAGATCGTGGTGATCTTCGCGGGGACCAACGGCTACTTGGACGACCTGGCGACGGAAGACTGCCTGGTGTTTGAGAGCGGCCTTTTCGAGTTCATGGATCATTCTTATCCCTCGGTGGGACGGCAGGTCGCCGAGAAGAAACAGCTCGACGACGCGCTGCGCGCTGATATGCGCAAGATGCTGGACGAGTACAAAGCCAAATTCCTGGCTGACCGCAAAGCCAAAACGTAGCGCCCGTCCCGCTCTGAGCGGGACGGCACGTGGCGGACTGATGTCCGGCGCTGCACGGGATTGAAATGCCGACTTTACTCGACATCCGACGCCGCATCCGCTCGGTGAAGAACACGCAGCAAATCACCCGGGCGATGAAGATGGTGGCGGCCGCCCGCCTGCGGCGCGCGCAGGAGCGCGTGTTCAACGCGCGGCCGTATGCGAACCAGATGCTGACATTGCTCTCCAGCCTGGCGGCGCGCACCGAGCAGCGGGACCATCCTTTGCTGGCCGAGCGGGCGGTTGAGAAAGTTCTGCTGGTTTTGGTCACCGGCGACAAGGGGCTTTGCGGCGCCTTCAACACCAACCTCATTCGCGCCGCGCAGAGCTATCTGGAGGAGCATCGCGACAAGAAAGTCTCGATGATCGCGGCGGGGCGCAAAGGGCGGGATTTTTATCGTCGCCGGCCGGTCGAAATAATTTCCGAGTCGGTCAACATTTTCAGCCGCCTGGAGTTTTCGCACGCCCAGGGAATCGCGCAGCAGATCATCGACCTCTATACGCGGGAAGAAGTGGATGCGGTCGATTTCATCTACAACGAATCGAAGACGGTCCTGACGCAGCGGCTGACGAGAGAGCGCTACCTTCCCATCAAGCCCATGAAGCCCACGGCGGGCGAGGCCCTGATCGATTACATCTATGAGGAGCCCGCCAGCGAAATCTTCGGGGTGCTCCTCCCGCGCTATGTTGAGATTGAAGTGTATCGAGCCTTACTCGAGTCGGCGGCGGCGGAGTTTGCGGCGCGCATGACCGCCATGGACGCGGCCAGCAACAACGCCGCCGAGATGATTGACTCGCTCACGCTCCACATGAACCGCGTGCGCCAGGCCGCCATCACGCGGGAGATCATCGAGGTGGTGAGCGGCGCGGCAGCGTTGTAAAAGAAGTTGAGAGTTCTGAGTTAAGAGTTTAGAGTAGGAACCAACCACCCCGGACTTTCAACTCTTAACTCGTAACTCATAACCCTTTACGCTGAACCGGTTTTTGCGAAAGGAATGCCATGGTAGAAACCCACGTCGGCAAAGTCGTTGAAGTCATCGGCCCAGTCGTCGTCATCGCATTCGAAAGCGACTATCTCCCCGCCATCTACAACGCCGTGCGCATCACATCGGAGGGATTTGACGTCCCCACACCCCTCAGTGTGGTCACGGAAGTGGAGCAGCACCTGGGCGAAGGTCGCGTGAAGTGCGTGGCTATGGAGCCCACCGAAGGCATGGTGCGCGGGATGAAAGCCATCGACTCGGGCGGACCCATCACCGTTCCCGTGGGCAAGGGCACGCTCGGCAGGGTCATGAACGTCCTCGGCGAACCGGTCGATAAGTTCGGCCCGATTGTGTGCGACACGCGCTTCCCCATTCACCGCCATCCGCCGGAGCTTGAGGACCAGAACACCACGCTGGAATTGTTCGAGACGGGGCTGAAGGTTGTGGACTTGATCGAACCCTACTTGAAGGGCGGCAAGACGGGCCTCTTCGGCGGCGCCGGCGTTGGCAAGACCGTCATCATTCAGGAACTCATCAACAACGTCGCGTCGAAGCACGGTGGCGTTTCGGTATTCTCGGGAGTCGGCGAGCGCACGCGCGAAGGCAACGACCTCTGGCTGGAATTCACGGAATCGAAGGTCATCGTGCCCGGCGATCCCTCAAAGTCCAAAGCGGCTTTGATCTACGGCCAAATGACCGAGCCGCCCGGCGCGCGCCTGCGCGTGGGCCTGACCGGCCTCACCGTCGCGGAGTATTTCCGCGACGTCGAAGGCCAGGACGTGCTCCTCTTCATCGACAACATCTTCCGATTTACTCAGGCGGGCTCGGAAGTTTCGGCACTGCTCGGACGCATGCCGTCGGCGGTCGGATACCAGCCCAACCTTTCAACCGAAATGGGCGAACTCCAGGAGCGTATCACCTCAACGAAGAAAGGCTCGATCACTTCCGTGCAGGCGATCTACGTGCCCGCCGACGACCTCACCGACCCGGCGCCCGCCACCGCATTCTCGCACCTGGACGCCACGACGGTCCTCTCGCGGCAACTGGTTGAA
>CAZTHM010000371.1:0-309 GCA_964613505.1 uncultured Acidobacteriota bacterium
ATAGCTCGATGCCACGCATTAGGCTAATCATGAGGACCTGGTCTGTGAGCCTGCGGCTTTTGATCGTGTCGACCACACGACCCCCAGAAAACCGCACATCTACAGTCCGACTCCCCGTCGCGCGCTCTTACGGTTCGCAGCCGTCGTAGAACCTCAGTCGAGGAAATTCCGAAAGCATGTCCCGCCAGGTTAGCTCATCGGCCTCAGCGTCCGTTTTGCCCTGGTCAACGTAGTAGCAAAATGCGAACACCCAACAATGATCTTCCCACGGCGTGAGCTTGGCGTACCGCCGATTCTTGAGTGGACGGT
>CAZTHM010000371.1:353-3987 GCA_964613505.1 uncultured Acidobacteriota bacterium
GGCACCCTCCGCACTGAAAGTCCGTTCCTACCGTATGATCGGCGGGAAAGCTGAACAACCTTAGCACTTCCGAGGCCGCTCGAAAAGCTCAAGCTTGCGGCGCGCGGCTGGACGCTGGATGTCCTCAACATCGTGCGGGGATTGGGGCGGGGGGAATTCACCCTGGCCGAGGTGTATGCTTGCGAAGACGCCTTGCGGCGGCTGCACCCACAGAACCTGCACGTGCGCGACAAAATCCGCCAGCAGCTCCAGGTTCTGCGCGACCTGGGGTTCGTCGAATTCGAGGGTCGAGGAATTTACCGCCTGTAGGGGCGATTCAGGGATCGCCCCTGCCGTCGAGGGGCCCTGGCGGACGGAGTTGTTTCGCCGGACCGAATCCGTTAGGATAAGCACATGAGCGAACTCGTGTTCGAAGTCACGCAGGAAGCCGACGGAGGCCTGGTCGCCGAGTGCCTGACAGAGAGCATCGTCACGCAGGCTGACAACTGGGAAGAGCTGCGGCAAAACGTGAAAGAGGCCGTAACGGCCTATTACTTCGATCGGAACGAACGCCCGGTTGCCATCCGCCTCCACCTCGTTCGTGACGAGGTTCTGGCGGCCGGATGAAGATCCCGCGCGACCTCAGCGGCGAGGAGCTTGTCAATCTGCTCTGCAGGAAATGGGACTATCGGGTTGTCCATCAGGAAGGCAGCCACATTGTGCTTGAGACCGGGGTCCCCTCCCACCAGCGTATCGCTGTGCCCGCCCACAAGAACCTTCGGATTGGAACGCTGAATGCCATACTCCGCGTCGTAGCCCGCCATAAGGGCGTGGAGCGTCAAGACGTGCTCAAATCGCGTTGAAGCAGAAGCCCGTGAGGCGCGCGGATGGACGCTCGATGTGCTGAATCCGCCGGCTGGCGGACGGGGCATGGGTAAGGCGGAATTCACCTTGGCCGACGTGTATGCCCACGAGGCGGCGCTCGGGCGGCTGTAGCGGCGGCGTCCCCGCCGTCGATTCCGGTTGGAACCGGCAGGCGACGATGAGGACATCGCCGCTACAGAAAACCTCCACGTGCGCGACAAAATCCGCCAGCAATTACAGCTTCTCCGCGACCTGGGGTTCGTGGAATTCCTTGGCGGCGGTAAATATGGCATAATGAGGACATGGCCAGAACGAGGAAAGGTTACGCCTACCAGATCAGTCTGATTCCGGAGCCCGAAGGCGGTTATACGGTGCTTGTCCCTTCGCTCCCGGGATGTGTGTCCTACGGGGCGACCATCGAAGAAGCTACTACCCACGCTCGCGAGGCAATCGAATTGCATCTCGAAAACCTCGCGGCGCATCGCGAGCCCATCCCAGCCGGGAATGAGTCCGCCCCGGTATTCACCACCCTCGTCCATGTGACACCTTCGCATGTCTAAAGAACTTCCCGCGCTGCGCGACTAGCCAATGACCTAACTGCCGTATATTCAAATATTTGGACAATGCTGTGGCGGAACAACCACAGCGGGGGGTGGTGTGTTCTGGATCGAGATTACTTCCCGACTTCCAAGGCCAAAGAATCCAGATTCCGGCACTGCGTTGAGGCCTTTTGGTTCAATCTCCCATGAGATCCAAGTTGGGCTGGCGAGTAGGGTCGGTCAATCTTCAAAGCAGCGGATTGACTATACACCCGACAATTTGATATAAATGTCGTTACCGAAGCGATCGGCGGACTAGAGGGTGAGGGCGGTTGTTTAGCCTAAGTTGATGAAACTGAATAGAGTTAAGAGCAAGCGAAGGATCCGGACAAGCACCGCGCGCCGCACCCGGCCGGCGCGGCGCCGACGCGCGATTGTGGTTTCGCACAACGGCTCGCGACGGCGCGCCAAGGCAAGGCTGCGAATTCCCAGCCGGCCAGCCGCTCGACACGCTTCAAGAGGATCGAAAGCATCGGCCATGAGATCTCCTGAATCCACCCAACAGCGCCGGATCGAAGCGCATTACCAGGCCGCAGTGAAGAATTTCGAAACGGCGGTCGGCGCATTCCAGAAACGAAACTTCGAGAAAGCGAAAGAGCTGTTCGCAAAGCTCGCCGCCAGCCCCTCGGGTGAAGTGGCGATTCGGGCCGAGACCTATCTGCGCATGTGTGAGCGCAAGCTCCACCCGACACTACCCGTCGCCAAGACGGCCGCGGAGCTTTACGACCTCGGCATCGCACAACTGAACGCGCGGCAACTGGATGCAGCCATTGAATCGCTGAAGCGGGCCTTCGCGCTGAGCCCCAACCAGGAATATATCCGTTACGCTTTGGCCGCGGCGCACGCGCAGCAAGGAAACGTCGAGGCGGCCCTCGAACACTTGAAGGCGGCGATCGAGCTGCGCTCGGCGAACCGCTATCTCGCCCGCCGGGATGAGGACTTTCAACCGCTCGCGGCCGATCCGCGTTTTGGGCGGTTGCTCAAATCGGGGGGCGCATAGGCCTCGCGATTTGCCTTCCCATCGGGCCATCCCCAGCCGATAATCCCACAGAGAGTGAGGCGAAGTTCGGGCGATGAGGGTTGTAGCCATCGGCGGCGGCACAGGACTGTCAGCCCTGCTGCGCGGGCTCAAGGTGCACGTCAACGAAGTGGCGCGCCCCGCCCAGCTCCGTCCGATCGTATCCCGCTTGACCGCCGTCGTCACCGTTACTGACGAGGGCGGCAGCTCCGGGCGTTTGCGGCGCGATTTCCGCATCCTTCCTCCCGGCGACATCCGCAACTGTTTGGTGGCGCTCGCCGAAGACGAGACGCTCTTCGCGCAACTCTTCAAGTTTCGCTTTGCTTTTGGCCACGGATTGAAAGGCCACAGCCTGGGCAATCTGTTCCTGGCGGCGCTCACTCACATCACGCGCGACTTCGCCAAGGCGGTGCGCCTTTCGAGCGAAGTGCTCGCCGTGCGCGGCGAAATCTTCCCGTCCACACTTTCCGACGTTCGCCTGAAAGCCCGACTGCGCGGCGGCCGCGTTATTTATGGCGAATCGAGCATCACCCGGACGCGCGTGCCCATTCGCCGCTTGGAGATCGTCCCCAGCCGCTGCCAGCCCTTACCCGAAACCCTCGCCGCCCTGGAAGCGGCGGACCTCATCACGCTCGGGCCGGGATCGCTCTACACGTCGCTGATTCCGAACCTCCTGGTGCGCGGCATTCCTGAAGCGATTGCGCGTTCCCGGGCGCTGAAGGTCTACATCGGTAACCTGATGACGCAGCCCGGCGAGACGCGCGACTATACGGCGGCCGAGCATTTGCGCGCCCTCGAGCATCACGCCGGCCGACGGCTCTTCGACCGCGTGATCCTCAACACGCGCGAGCTCTCCCGCACTCTGCGCAAGCGCTACGCGGCCGACCGCGCCGAGCCGGTCACCAACGACCTCGACCAAGTCCGCGCCCTGGGCGTCGAGCCGGTGCTGGCCGACTTGCTGCTGGAAGACCACCTGGCTCGCCACGACTCGCGCCACCTGGCGCAGCTGCTACTCGACCTCGCCGTGGAGGGGAGGAGGAAGTAGGAAGTAGGAAGTAGGGAGTAGGAAGACGAGGAACCCACGCTCGATTCAGACCACCAAACTACCGGAACAGCCAGTGGGGCGGAAAGCCCCACAACGGCGCCAAATCAGAATCGGAAAGTTTACCTAACT
>CAZTHM010000372.1:0-3959 GCA_964613505.1 uncultured Acidobacteriota bacterium
TGCCCAACCCGGAACTTCCGATGCGGTCGGTGAATGTCCCGTCCCCGTTGTTGTGATAAAGGTTCGGTGTGTCGTCGGCGAAATTGGTTTTGAAGATGTCGAACCTCCCGTCGGCGTCGTAGTCGCCAACCGCAACTCCCATGCCTCCCTGCTCCGCGCCGTCTTCGCTGTAAGCGACTCCGGCCTGCACGCCGATCTCACTGAACGTGCCGTCGTGGTTGTTGTGATAGAGAAGGCTCGGCGTGGAGTCGTTGGCCACGTAGATGTCAGGCCAGTCATCGTTGTCGAAATCGTAGGAGAGCGCTCCCAGGCCGTTGCCGCCACGCTTGGCGATACCCGACGATTCCGACACGTCCGTAAACGTGCCGTCGCGATTGTTGTGGTAGAGGACGTTTTTGCCGCCCGGCAATCCCTTCGGCCCGCACAAAACCGGGATTCCTTTCCAATAGCAAAAGACTGCGTCGCCGGGTCCGAGAGCGTGAGCAGGGTCGAACTCGATAAAGTTGGCAACGAAGAGATCGAGAAACCTGTCGCGGTCGTAGTCCAGGAACGCGCAACCCGTCCCCCAGCGGACGCGTGATTGTTTCAAGCCCGCGCGTTCGGTCGCATCGGCGAAAGTGCCGTTGCCATTGTTGTGATAGAGCCGGTTCTGCCCCCAGTAACTCAACAGCAGATCGTCCCAGCCGTCGTTGTCGTAATCGCCTGCGCAGACGCCGGTCTGCCAGCCCGTGCGCGCCAGCCCGGAACGCGCTGTGACGTCGGTGAAGGTCCCATCGTGATTATTGCGGTAGAGATGATTGGTTGGCTCCTGACCTTTCGGAAAGCCTTCCAGGCGCGTGCCATTGCTCAGGTAGATGTCGATCCAACCGTCGCGGTCAAAATCCAGGAATCCGACCCCGTTGCCCTTCGTCTCCAGGATCAGTTTCTTCTTGGTGATGCCGCCCCAAACGTCTACGGCGGTTACGCCGGCCTGTTCCGCGATATCGACGAAGCGAACCATCGCATTCGGTGGGCCATCAACCGGAGCCTGCCCGGCAATGGTCCGCAGCGCGTCTCCACGCGAGAGTAGCGCGAAGCCCACAGCGGCGACTGCCAACGCGAGCACAACCCCTTTGCGAATCTTGTCCATTCGTCTCAACACTTGACGTGACTAAGGCCGGGCAGACAACTCGCCCACACATTGGTCCTACGTTCCATTCTCGCGTCTTCGGTGAACCGATGCAAACCCAATCAAGGCCGCACCTTCTCACAATGTGGCACTTGCTTCTCAAGGTGAGCCGCCAGCCTCGCGAAGGAGCCTAACGGAGTGAAATGTGATTTACCCTGCAAGTTGCGAAGCATGTCGAGCTATAATCACGCGCTATCTTGAGGAAAGAAACCGGACAACCCGATGCCCTCGTCTGCAATCTTCAAAGCCAAGTGGTTCTGGTACTCGACGCTTTGCGTGCTCTCGTGGGGCGCGTGGGCGCTGCTTTCCAAGCTCGGCTCGAATGAAATCCCCGCCGACACGATGCAGTTCCTCTTCACTTTCGGGGCTCTGCCGGTTGCGGTAGTGCTCCTGGTCGCCCGGCGCTTCAAGCTCGAGAAAAGTACCAAGGGAATCTTCTATGCCGTCGCCAATGGAGTGCTATCCGGCATCGGAGGGCTGGCATTCTTCGCCGCGTTCCGAAGCAGCGAGAACACCGCGGTGGTTGCCTCCGCCACGTCGCTTTATCCCATGATTACGGTCGTCCTGGCAGTGACGATCCTGCGCGAGCGCCTGACGTGGGTGCAGGTTTTAGGGCTGGGGTTTGCCGCCGCAGCGATTGTGATTTTCTCTTTTTCGGTGTAGGTGAAGCTCATCCATGCACTTGCCGCCCTGGTTCTGGTATGCCGCTGTCGTCCTCATCACTTGGGGCGTGGTCGGCATTCTGCAGAAGCTTTCCACCAACTATATTTCGGCGGAGTCATCGCTGATCTGGCTAGTCGTGGGATTCCTGCTGTTGCAGCCATTGCTGTATCCCGGCAGAGCCCTATTCGGATACTCGGCGCGCAGCCTGACGTGGGCGGTCCTGAGCGGCGTCTTCAATGCGTTGGGGGCTTGGGCGCTCTTTGCCGCCATGAAGAGCGGCGGCAGGGCTTCGATCGTGGCCCCCTTTACGGCCCTCTACCCGTTGGTGGTGGTTCTAATTGCGCCCATCCTCCTGCACGAGTCGATCACGCTGCTGCAGGGCGCGGGAGTTGCCTGCGCACTGGTTGCTGTGATCCTGCTTTCCACCTGATGCTGAATCGTATCATCCCTGGAATCACCGCGTTGACACAGCTTGGAAGGAGCCGGTATAATAGGGCATTCGAGTTTCAATAAGAGAGGCTACTGAATGTACGCGATCTTCCGCACAGGCGGCAAGGAATACAAAGCATCACCCGGAGACGTTATCCGGGTGGAGCGGCTCAAGGGCGAAGCAGGGTCGGGCGTGGAATTTAACCACGTTTTCGCGGTCCGGCAACTGAATCTAACTGTCGGCACACCCCTCGTTGAAAACGCCAAGGTAACCGGCGTGATCCTGCGCAACGCTCGCGCGCCCAAGGTTCGGATTCTCAAGATCAAGCGCAAGAAACAGTACCGGCGCACCATCGGCCATCGTCAGGGATTCAGCGAAGTGCTGATCAAGGAAATCGTGATCGCCTGAGGGTGGTTCACTCCTCTGGAGAAAGGCAGTTTGGTATGGCACACAAGAAAGGTCTGGGAAGTTCACGCAACGGCCGCGACTCCAACGCTCAGCGGTTAGGCGTCAAGCGCTTTGACGGGCAGACGGTTTCGGGCGGTTCCATCCTGGTTCGCCAGCGCGGGACACGACTGAAGCCGGGAGACAACGTCGGCTTGGGCAAGGATGACACCCTCTACGCCAAAGTTGCGGGGGTTGTGAAGTTCGAGGACAAGGGCCGCACGGGCCGCTTCGTCCATATTCTGGTCCCCTCGGCGAACTAACTTTTGAAGCGGTGCGGGTGGAGATGGCTTGATTATTCGCCCCACCGCTTTTGTTGTTTCTGGCCACATTTGCTCGGGATTCGGATTCCGGGATTCGGGGTTCGCAGGAATACTCCCGAGTCTCCCGTCCGCAAACCCGAATCCCGAGTCTCGAACCCCGAAACCCGGTTCTTCATGTTCATCGACGAAGCTAGAATTCAAGTTGCGGGCGGTGATGGCGGGAACGGCTGCGTCGCCTTCCGGCGCGAAAAGTTCGTTCCGCGTGGCGGCCCCAGCGGCGGCGACGGCGGCCGAGGCGGCAGCGTGTATCTGGAAAGCAGCGAGCATCTCAACACGCTGCTGAAATTCCGTTACAACCGCGAGTTCAATGCCCCGCGCGGCGGCCATGGAGAAGGATCGAACCGGCACGGCGCGGACGGGGGAGACCTTACGATTCAGATTCCCGTGGGCACGGTGGTTCTGGACGAATCGACCGGGGAGAAGTTGTGGGACTTCAGCGCGCCGGGCCAGCGCTCCGTCGCCGCCGAGGGCGGGCGTGGCGGCCGCGGAAACGCGCGCTTTGCGACCTCCACCCATCAGGCGCCGCGCAAGGCCGAGCCCGGCAAGCCGGGGGCGCAGCGGAATCTGAAGCTGGAGCTGAAGCTTCTCGCTGACGTAGGCCTAGTCGGGTATCCCAATGTTGGCAAGTCGACGCTGATTTCCCGGCTCAGCGCCGCACGCCCAAGGATTGCGGATTACCCCTTCACGACTCTCGAGCCTCACCTGGGCGTGGTGGCGCTCGATCCCGAGCGCTCGTTCGTGATGACCGATATCCCGGGCTTGATCGCGGGCGCTCATCTCGGGAAAGGCTTGGGCGTCCGCTTTCTTAAGCATGTTGAGCGGACGCGCCTGCTGCTTCACCTCATTGATGTTGCCGAGCACTCGGGGCGCGATCCGGTCGAGGACTACAGCGTCATCATGCGAGAGCTGGAGAGTTTCAGCCCCACGGTCG
>CAZTHM010000373.1:0-3957 GCA_964613505.1 uncultured Acidobacteriota bacterium
GGGCCTGGTCGGCGATGGCGCGGGTGATGGCCTGGCGGATCCACCAGGTGGCGTAAGTCGAGAACTTGTAGCCCCGGCGGTACTCGAACTTGTCCACGGCCTTCATCAGACCGATATTGCCTTCCTGGATGAGATCCAGAAACTGCAGGCCGCGGTTGGTGTACTTCTTGGCGATCGAGACCACCAGGCGGAGGTTGGCCTCGATCAGCTCGCGCTTGGCGGCTTCGGCCTCCATTTCGCCGCTGACGATGGTCGAGAAGGTGCGCTTCAGTTCGGCGGCCGTGGACCCGGTCTGTTCCTCGATTTCGGCCAGCCGGGCGCGCAACAGGCGCAGGTCCTTGCGCAGGTCCTTGTTGCCGTTGGCGCGGGCGCCCTCGATTTTCTTCTCCAGCTTGCCCGCCTCGCGCTCGAGGGGGCGGACTTCTTCCACGGCCTGGCGGAGGCGCTCGATCAGCCGCTTGCGTTCGACGTGCGTGAACTCGATGGAGCGGACGACCTTCGAGACAATGATGCGGTGGCGGGCCGCCGCCCAGTTGTAGCGGCGGAACTCGCGCGGGCGCTTGCTGCGCGGGATGGAATCGCGCTTCGCCTTGAGTTGCCCGAGCTTCTTGTTCAGACGCTCGATATAATCTATCTGGGCGATGACTTCCTGGATGCGCGCGGCAATGCTCTCCTCGGTCAGGTCGTCGTCGTTGAAGGTGACGACTTCCTTGATGGACTTCCGCCCGGCCTGCAGCTCGGCGCGCAGCGCGAACATTTCCTGCACCACGATCGCCGAGCGCGAAAGCGCCTTGAGCACGTTGAGCTGCCCGCGCTCGATGCGCTTGGCGATCTCGACTTCGCCCTCGCGGGTGAGCAGGGGCACGGTGCCCATCTCGCGCAAGTACATGCGGACCGGGTCGTTGGTCTTGTCGAGCGCTCCCGGACTCAGGTCGAGTTCGACCTCTTCGCCGCCTTCCTCTTTCCCCTCGTCACTCTTCTCGATCGCGATCTTTTCCGCGGATTTGGCGCGCGGGGACTCCAGAACTTCAATCCCCGCGTTGTCGAACATGGTGAGCAGGTCGTCCAGGTCTTCCGCGGAATGGACGTCGGAGGGCAGGAGGTCGTTGACCTCGTCGTAGAGAAGGTATCCTTTCTCCTTCCCCATGGTTATCAGCTTGCTTACCTGGTCAAACTTGTCGTCAAAGGCCAACTCGGCGGACCCCCTGCGGATGAACGAATTCAACTAGGACGGCGGCAAACGCACAAAAGCGACACCCCACCTTTGTCGGGCGGTGTCGCGTCCGGCACTCCAGAAGCGTGGCTGCGGAAAACCGTCAATCTCCGACAGCTCCAATAGTTAGATGTTATTGTACACGAACTTGCTCGCTTTTTGTGGAAGAAATCTTCAGGTTTTTCCGATCTGGCTTAATTCCTTGATCAGCTTGGCTTTAGCTTGCAGAAGCTGGGCCAGCTTGGCCTGGTCTTTCTCCCGTTCTGCCGCCTGGATTGCCCCCTGCAGCCGGTCACGTTGGCGCTCCGCATTCCGCCGGTGCAGCGCGCGGCAGCAGGCGACGACGACGTCACGCCCGGGATCTTCCGCCACGTCGAAAAGGCTTTCATAAGCCAAGCGCCGCGCCGCGCCGCCGAGTTGGTCGTTAAAACTCGAAGGCTCAATCTTCTCGCCGCGCCGCCGCGCCTCGAGGAGTTGCTTAAAGATTTCCTCGGTCGGAAGGCCCTGAAGATCGCCGTTCTCCACCAGGCCGCCGAGGAACTCTTCGGACAGCTCTTCGTTTTCCATGAAGGCCCGCAGCAGTTGCTTCTCGGCGGGAGTGGGTTTGGATGTCGCGGCCTCCAGCCGGACCTGAACCTCGCGCTTTCCGGTGCTGGCGGCGCGCTTCAGTTCGTCGCGCAACAAGCGCTCGTCCACCCGCAAGCGCTCCGCCAGGCGGTTGGCAAGTTCGGCGCGCAGCATCGGGTTGGGAACTCGCGTGAGATAGGGCATGACGGCGTTGGCGGCGGCGATTTTTCCTTCCGGCCGCGAGATGTCGTGCTGGGCAGCGGCGCGGTCCGTAAGATAGTCGAGGTAGGTGGGTGCGGCAGCCAATCGTTCGCGATACAAAGCCGCGCCCTGGCGGTGAATGAAGGAGTCAGGATCGAGCCCGCCGGGCAAGGCCAGCACCTTCGCCTCGAACCCTTCTTCCAGCAGCAAATTCAGTGACCGCTCCGTGGCCGCGACGCCCGCCGAGTCGGGGTCGTAGTTCACCACCACGCGCCGCGCATACCGCGCCAGCAGCCGAGTCTGGCTCTCCGTCAGACTAGTTCCGCAAGTGGCCACCACGTTTTCAATCCCCGAGGAAGCCACCGCGATGCAATCCATGTAACCCTCGACGAGAATCGCGTAGTCGAGTTTGCGGATGGCGCCCGCCGCGCGGTCGAGGTGATAAAGCACGCGACCCTTGGTATAGATGGGCGTCTCAGGGGAGTTCAGATACTTGGGCTGGTCGTCGCCCAGGGCGCGGCCGCCGAAGGCAACGACTTTTCCCGACTCACTGCAAATCGGAAAGATGACGCGGCGGCGGAAGCGATCGAAGTGACGCTTGCCTTCGTTGTCGCGCAGAATTAAACCGCTCTTTTCGAGCATCTCGAATTCAAAGCCGGAATCGCGCAGCCAGCGCGTCAGCCCCTGGCCGTCGGCGGGCGCATAGCCGAGACGGAAGCGTCCCACCACTTCGTCGCTCAGGCCGCGGTCGGCGAGATAGGCGCGTGCCGCGCGGCCCTCGGCCGTCCCCCCCAGTTGGGAACCGAAATACTTTGCCGCCGCCTCGTGAATCTTGTGGAGCGCGGTGCGCTCGCGGGCGCTGGCGTCGAACGTTTCGTTGTGAACGGTCTCGCGCAGCGTGATACCAACTTTTTCAGCGATCCGTCGCAGGGCCTCGGGGAAGGTCAGGTTTTCGAGCAGCATCACAAACTTGAAAACGTCGCCGCCCACGCCGCAGCCGAAACAGTGAAAAATCTGCTTGGTGGGATGCACGGCGAAAGAAGGAGTCTTCTCCTGATGAAACGGGCACAGGCCCATGTAGTTCGCGCCGGCCTTGCGCAGTTTGACGTAATCGCCGACTACCTTGACGATGTCCGCCGCGGTTCGAACTTCATCGACTTGGGACATGGGAGAACAGTTGACAGTTAAGAGTTGAAAGTTAAAAGTTGAAAGTCAAAAGCCAGGACGCCCAGTTCTTCGACTTCCCACTTCCTATTTCCTACTTCCTACTTCCTACTTCCCACTTCCTCTTTTCACGGCAGCAAAATCACATTCGACGCCGGCTTCGAGAATTCCTCCGGCTTGAACTGGGTGCGCAAGAAATCCAAGTAGGCCCGTCCCTTGGCCCGACCGTTCGAGCGCGTCGCGCCGATCTGCGCCAGGAAAATCAAGGCATCGCGAACCTCACCGTCGCGCATGCTGATGGCGCCGGCGCGCTGGGCTTCGGCTTTCTTGAAATCTTCGATGGCGGCCTTCAGCCGGTCGTAGAGTTCTCGCTGGATGCGAAAGTCCGGAGGCTTCTCGTAGTAAATGCCGCTGGAGAGGGTTCGGTAAGACTCGACCAGCGCCTGGAGCGAGGTGTCCACATCCGCATCCACGAGCGGGCGGTTCGCGTGCGCGTGCACGCAAATGGCGTAGGAGAGCGCCAGCACCAGCTTTTCGTGCGCGGCGACGAAGGAAGCGGGAATCTTGGTGTCGGCAAACGGCACCTTCGACCAGTCAACTTCCCGCCGCTCCACACCGTACTTGCGGCTCGCCACCAGGTACGAGCAGTCGGAGGGGCAGTCAATCGTCACCTCGCGCTCGGTGCCGCAACACACCGCGCAAATGTTGTCCGCCTTGGCCGGGCAATAGCGTTTGGGCGGGCGCTTCTGGCAGATGGGACAGGGCAATCGTCTCTCCTCAAGCTGGCGCGCAACATTCACATCATCAGGAAC
>CAZTHM010000374.1:0-3949 GCA_964613505.1 uncultured Acidobacteriota bacterium
GCTCGCATCCCAGGAACCTCCGAGCCGGATTCGTGGGTCGTGCTTGGGAACCACCGCGACGCCTGGACATACGGCGCGGTGGACCCGAACAGCGGAACCGCCCCGCTGCTCGCGGTCGCCCGGGGCCTTGGGCAATTATTGAAACAGGGATGGAAACCGCAGCACACCATCATCCTGGCGAGCTGGGACGCGGAAGAATTCGGCTTGATCGGTTCGACCGAATGGGTGGAAGAGCACGCCGAGATTCTGAGCCGTCGCGCGGTCGCGTACTTGAACATGGACAGCGGAGTTTCAGGAACTCATTTCGGCGCTTCCGCCGTGCCCTCTTTGGGTCGGCTCATTCGAGAAGTAACGCGCGACGTGACAGACCCTGGCACCGGACGTCCGCTTTTCTCGGTCTGGTCGGAGGAAGCTAAGAGCGTCCGGCGGGAAGGCGGGATTCCTTATGCCGTTTTGAATACTCCGCCGGTTATGCCCGCGAGCGAGGCTCGCGTGGGCGACTTGGGCAGCGGTTCAGACTACACGCCGTTTCTTCAGCACTTGGGCGTCCCTGCGCTCGACATCAGCTTTGCCGGACCGTACGGCGTTTATCATTCCGTTTATGACAATTTCAATTGGATGCAAGAATTCGGAGATCCGGCTTTCCGGTACAGCGTGGCTGCCGCGCAGGTTTATGGGACGCTCGCCCTGCGCCTGGCGAACGCGGAAGTGCTCCCTTTCGATTTTGAGGATTATGGGAAAACGCTTCAGACCTACCTGGACGAACTCGAGGAGGAAACCAGAAAGGGCGAGGCCTCGGGCAGGCTGCAATTCGAGGAGGCGAGGAGGTCGGCG
This sequence comes from uncultured Acidobacteriota bacterium, assembly GCA_964613505.1. Taxonomy (GTDB): domain Bacteria; phylum Acidobacteriota; class Terriglobia; order UBA7540; family UBA7540; genus CAZTHM01. The sequence continues at coordinate 835 of CAZTHM010000374.1, forward strand.
AGCCGGTTCACCGGCGCGGCCCAAGAGCTGGGCCGGCAACATAGCACGGCAAGTGCTGGCGGGACCGCATCCATCGGGCGTCTGGCCATCGTGAATCAGGCCCTGATGGAAGTGGAGAGAGGCTTCTTGTTGCCCGGCGGCTTGCCGGGGCGCACCTGGTTTCGCCACGCCTTCTACGCACCGGGCGTGTATACTGGATATTCTGCGGTCATTTTCCCGGGGGTTCGCGAGGCCGTGGCCAGGAGAGACTGGACTGGGGCGAATGAGCAATTGCGCCAGGTTCAGGCCGCCATCGACCGTGGAACCGCGGCGCTGATGCAGGCGATGGTTAGCCTGGAAGGAGGGGGCGCGGAAGCGAGCCGCTAGTCAATCCTCGGATATACTCGAGGGACTTCGGCGCGCAACCGCAAGTCCGAGCAAGCGCATGAAAGTCAGCGTCCTCTTTTTCGGCTTCGCTCACGATTTGACGGGCTTTGAGCAGGAGCACCTCGAGGTGGCTCCGGGCGAGAGCCTTGGCACCCTCCTGGGGCGCTACGAAACCCGTTTCCCGCGTCTGCGCGAGATGGCGGGGTCGCTCCTCACCGCGGTGAACGAGGAAGTCGCCGACCCGTCGCGGGTCTTGCGGGACGGCGACGAGGTGGCTTTCATGCCTCCCGTGAGCGGGGGCGCAGTAGACGATTTCTTCCGCCTCACTCGCGAACACATTCCCACTCACGAGCTCGCCCGGCAACTGAAGGCGCCCGAGGACGGCGCGGTCGCCGTCTTCGAGGGCATCGTTCGCAATCATTCCCGCGGGCGCAGCACGCTCTACCTGGGATATGAAGCGTATGAGCCGATGGCCGTGCGCAAGATGGAAGAAATTGGGCGCGAGGCAAAAGAGAAATTCGCCATCGACCGCATCGGGATGATCCACCGGCTGGGCCGTCTCGAAATCGGAGAGACCAGCGTGGCGATTATTGTGACCTCGGCGCACCGCCGCGCTGCATTCGAGGCGTGCCAATTTGCCATCGACCGGCTGAAGCAGATCGTCCCCATCTGGAAAAAGGAATACTTCGCGGACGGGGCCGTCTGGGCCGAAGGAGAAGGAAAAAGCAGTTTTCAGCCGTCAGCGCTCAGCAGGAGAGATGAGATCGCAACTGACTGCTGATAGCTGAAAGCTGACGGCATTGGCACCTATGGAAGATTACCTCACGACAGCCATTGACATTGCGCGCGAGGCAGGCGCCTTGCTCGCCGAGTATTTCAAGGCTCCGTTGGAAGTTTCATACAAAAGCCCGGCAAATCTCGTCACGGAGGCCGACCGCCGCTCCGAGGCGTTGATCGTCGAGCGGCTTCACAAGCATTTTCCGGGACACGCGGTCGTGGGCGAAGAAGGCGGCGGGCAGAGAATCGAATCGGACTACTGCTGGTATGTCGACCCGCTGGATGGCACTACGAATTTCGCGCACGGGTTTCCGGTTTTTTGCGTCACGCTGGGACTGGCATACCGCGGCGATGTCGTTTCCGGAGTCGTCTATGATCCAACGCGCGTGGAACTCTATACCGTCGAGCGCGGAGGGGGGGCGTTCTTGAACGGCAAGCGGATTTCCGTGTCAAAGAACGCGACCCTTGCTGAGAGTCTGCTGGCCACCGGCTTCCCCCCGTTCGATTCCCATCACGAACTGAACGCGCAGCTCTTCTTCCGTTTCACGACGCTTTCGCACGGCGTCCGGCGGCCGGGATCGGCGGCACTGGATTTCTGTTACGTGGCGGCGGGACGATTCGATGGTTTCTGGGAACTGAAACTCAATCCCTGGGATAAGGCGGCGGGATCGCTCCTGGTCACAGAGGCTGGTGGAAAGGTCACCGACCTTTCCGGCGGCCGCTTCAACCTTTCAACGGACGAGATCTTCACGTCGAATGGTTTGATCCATGACGAGATGATTCCCGTGTTCAATGAAGTTTTGGCGCAGAAGAGCAGGGATTAGGTGTTAGAAGTTGGGCGCTCGGGAACCGAGCGAACTAGCTTCTGATCCACCCGCCTCGGGTCACGGGTTGAAGACTCAGAGTTGACATGGCCAGTCGGTTTGTCTCCCGACGGTTTCTTCGCCGGAAGGGCCTGATTACTCTCGCGCTCAACAAGCGGGATTCGGAATCTCCGCCGCCGGCGTTCTCTCCCGATCCGGAGATCACCGAGACCGACATCTGGCTCCGACGGCTCCCTCCGGCCCACGAAGGCCTGAGGATCGTTCACCTCACCGACATCCACCACAGCCTCTTCACGCCGCTCGAAGACGTCGAGCGCGCCGTCCACCTGGCAAACTTACTTCACCCTGACCTCGTTGCGCTCACGGGCGATTACGTCACGCTTTCTCCTTCTTACATCTGGCCCGCGGCTCGCGCCCTGGGCAAATTACGCGCGCGATTGGGAGTGTTCGCGGTTCTGGGCAACCATGATTTCAGGGTGGACGCCGACGAAATTACCCGCGCCCTGCGAGCGCAGCGCATCCGCGTTTTGCGGAACTCCCACTTCGCTCTGCGCGCCCGCTCCGCCACGCTCTGGGTGCTCGGCGTGGACGACCTGTGGTGGCGCGCCGACGACCTGGCGGCGGCCCTGCGCTCGGTTCCCGCGCGCGACCCCAAAATTCTGCTTTGCCACAACCCGGTGGGAATTCGTCAAGCCTCGGAGCATGGGATTGATTTCGTTCTCTCGGGCCACACCCACGGCGGTCAGGTGCGTCTGCCCGTCGTGGGGTCGGTCTATGGCCGCTCCAAACTGGGCGAGCGGTTCGTTGAGGGATGGAACCGACTCAACGGGACGCAGATCTACGTGAGCCGGGGGATCGGCAAGGTGCTCGTTCCGATACGCTTCGGTTGCCCGCCGGAGATTGCCTGCCTCCGCCTGCGTCGACCGTAACGCCGCGAGTCACGCTTGCCAAATCCCCATCGCGAGGGCATTCTTCCCTGCGCCCATGTTCGCGTCACGCACCAACTGGCCGCTCGCTCCCAACCGCCTGTCGCAGTTGGCCGAAGCCTTCCGGCGTGAAGGCCGGCCGTTTCTGGACTTGACCGAATCCAATCCCACACGGTGCGGATTCGAATTCGACGCCGCAGAAGTTCTGGGCGCGCTCGCGGA
>CAZTHM010000375.1:0-1350 GCA_964613505.1 uncultured Acidobacteriota bacterium
TCAGTGAAGTAACGATGGAGGCGTTCGAGGTCAAATCTCCCCTCGGCTCGGCCGTAGAAACCGCTCGAGTGCTCGCCGCGCCAGCCCATCACAACCTCGTCGATGTCCTTGTCGGGGTCCGTCCCCACGGATCGCAGGAAGTCCTGAAAGTTGCGGAGCTGGTAAATCAGCACTCGACGGCGAATCTGAGGATACTCCTCCAGAGCGCGAAGCTGGGCGAGATTCACGTAAGTCACTTGCTGCGTGTCCACAGGGAAGCTGGCCATCGCCTCGCGCGTCGCCCCCTGACCGCTTACCAGGGCAGGGAACAGAAGCATGGAAGCAGATGCACAGAGTGAGGCGAGGCAGAGCCGTCTGTGAAACGCGCTATTCTCAGGGACTAAAAGCCTCATGATAGTTATCATAGCAGTCGCGCTCCCGTAAGGGCTCGGTAATCTCCAGCGGAGGGCGCTGCCAGCCGTCGAACCCGGTCTGAAGAGATCGCAGCATTCCAGGCTCCAAATCATGGGCCGCCAACTCGCAGGGACCGCAGGACTTGCGTCCATATGTCATACGGGAGACCGCAAGGAACGACGCCCTCAGTGTAAATTGTTCTTTACCCTGCTCCTGCGGGGCTTTCGCCGAACCTTGATTCAGGGCAATGCATCTGATATATTAGACAGTGGCAGGTGGGGTGGAATTCTGCTTGGAAATCGTATTTGCGGAAGGAGTTATTTATGGCACTGCAATTGACGCCCAAGGCGGTTGAAAAGGTGAAGGAAATCCTGGGTCGCCAGGAACCTCAGCCCAAGGGACTGCGCGTTGCCGTGGTGGGGGGCGGGTGCTCGGGATTCTCGTATCAGATGAACTTTGAGAACGAGTCCAACGGCATCGACAAAGTTTACACTTTCGAGGGCTTGCAGGTCTTTGTCGATCAGGCCTCGTTGATGTATCTGGACGGAACCAAGATTGACTTCGTCGAGACCCTGGAAGGCGCCGGCTTCAAGTTTGAAAACCCGAACGTGAAGACTACCTGCGGGTGTGGCAGCTCCTTTAGCGCATAGGATCAGGCCGGAATTCGAGAGCCGCCGGCGTTCCATAGCAGGGTGGAACGTCGTGGGTTGTATTTCTTGCCATTTGCCTGAGCCAGTCACGCACTCTCCAATTTCTATTTCCTCCTTCCTACTCCTGCTTATTCCCGCCCGTTTCCCGGATATAATGATTGCAGGATGAAAATCGCGCTCGCGCAAATCAACACCACGGTCGGCGATTTCGCCGGGAACGTTGAGCGGATCGTCCGCTATGCCCGGCTCGCCAAGGAGCGCGGGGCAGGGCTGGTGGTTTTTCCTGAGCTGGCGCTGTGCGGTTATC
>CAZTHM010000375.1:1360-3928 GCA_964613505.1 uncultured Acidobacteriota bacterium
GCCTTTTGCCGACCAGAGCGGGAATCTCCGGCAAAAGGCTCGCTAGCCGGAGTTCGTCAAGCGGTCGGAGAATGAACTCACGCGGCTAGCGAGCCTTTTGCCGGAGATTCCCGCTCTGGTCGGCTCCGTGCAGCGCTCACACGCCGAGATGGGGAAATCGGTCTGCGATGCCGCCGCGCTGCTCCATCGCGGTCGGGTCGTGCTCGACTACGCCAAAATCCTTTTGCCCTTCTACGACGTATTCGATGAATCACGCTACTTCGAGCCGGGGACTTCGACCGGCATATACGAGCTTCAGGGGTTTAAGCTCGGCGTGACGATCTGCGAGGACACCTGGAACGACAAACACTTCTGGAAGAAGCAACTCTACAGCCGCGACCCGGTCGAAGAAACCGTCCGGGCGGGCGCCGGGATCCTGCTCAATATCGCGTCTTCGCCCTTCTGCACCGACAAGATTCAAGTCCGCCACGACATGCTCAGGACGCTCGCCCAGCGGCACGCCGTCCCTGTGGTTTATGTCAACCATGTGGGGGGAAACGACCAGTTGATCTTCGACGGCTCGAGCATGGCTTTCAACTCCCGCGGCGAGCTGGCCACGCGAGCCAAATCCTTCGAGGAGGACTTGGTGCTCTTCGACGCCGCCAGCGGCTGTGGAGAAATCCGCCCCGGCCCGGCGTCGGAAATCGAGGCTGTATACCAGGCCCTGCTGCTCGGCACTCGCGACTACGTCTCGAAATGCGGTTTCCAAAAAGTGCTGGTGGGACTGAGTGGGGGAATCGACTCCTCGCTGGTGGCCACCATCGCCGCCGACGCACTTGGGCCGGAGAACGTGCGCGGCGTCAGTATGCCGGGGCCGTATTCTTCCTCGGGCAGCCTGCGTGACGCCGAGGCGCTGGCCCGCAATCTTGGAATCGATTTCCGCGTAATTCCCATCAGTTCAGTTTTCGACAGCTATCTCACCACGCTCGACCGTGCCTTCGAAAACCAGCCGCGCGATGTGACCGAGGAGAACATCCAGGCACGCATCCGCGGAAACATCCTGATGGCGCTTTCGAACAAATTCGGCGCGCTCGTCCTGAGCACTGGAAACAAATCGGAACTCGCGGTGGGCTACTGCACGCTGTATGGCGACATGGCGGGCGGCCTTTCGGTGATCGCCGACGTCCCCAAGACAATGGTTTACGATTTGGCGCGTTACGTCAATCGCGCGAGTGAGCGAATTCCTCGAGCTTGCCTGGAGAAGACGCCTTCGGCGGAGTTGCGCCCGAATCAAACCGACCAGGACACGCTGCCGCCTTACGAAGTTCTAGATGTGATTCTGAGGGCGTACATCGAAGAGAATCTCTGTGCGCAGGAGATTGCGCAGAAACACCAGTTGGACATCGAACTCGTGCGGGAAACCATTCGGCGGGTCAACAACGCAGAATACAAACGTCAGCAGGCCGCCCCGGCCCTCAAAGTCACCGCCAAAGCCTTCGGCATGGGCCGCCGCTACCCCATCGCGCAGAAGTTCTCGGAATGATCTCCGCGCAACACGCTTCCTGAAAACAGGACTGCAGGGAAAGACCGGAGTTTGCGTCACTCGTCACAAGAGCTGTGTTGGGTGGAAGTCTACTTCTGCGGGCCGGGCACGTGGCTCGCGCCGGGACGATTGTCAATCTCCGCCAACTGATCGCGGGCGGCTTTTTCTCCGGGGTTGATGGCTAGTTCTAGCTGGAACTCGCGCCGCGCTTCTGCCAGCGCGCCTTGGGATTTGAGCGCCATGCCCAAAGCAAAATGGTATCCCCGGCCATTCGGCCGCAAGGCCAGGGCGCGGCGGAATTCCGCCTCGGCGTCTGACGCCCGCCCCGCTTGCAGCCGAACCAGACCGAGATACAAGTGTGGGTCGGGGAATGACGCGTCGAGCGCGATTGCAACCCGTAAGGGTTCCCGTGCTGTCGCGCTCGAACCGGCTTCTACAGCCTCGTGGCGCCGCGGATCCTCGCCGCCGGGCACTGCGAGATGGTGTATGTTAGAATGCGAGATGTGGCCATTGTGGGCCTCAGGACTTTAGCCAGTTGGGAGAACTCTTCAAAACCTGCAGACTGAACCTCCTGCGTCGGCTAACAGCCACTGCTCTCGTACTCTTTCTCTCCGTCACAGTTGCATATTGTGCATCACTGCCACCGACTTCTTTCCAGACAATCACACTACCCACCGGTCTGCGCGCGTTTTTCGTGGAGCGGCACGAAGCGCCCGTGGTGAATATTCAGGTTTGGTACCACGTCGGATCGAAAGATGATGCCCCGGGGAAAACCGGCTTCGCGCATTTATTCGAGCACCTGATGTTCCAAGGGACCAAAAACGTGGGGCCAGAACAGTTTTCCGACTACATTGTCCGGTCTGGAGGGCTCGACAACGCTTATACGACCGAGGACACCACGGTGTTCTGGGAAACGATACCCAGCTCGCAACTCGCCGTGGCGCTGTGGCTCGAGGCCGATCGAATGCGCGGCCTGGAGATCACAGAGAAGTCCTTCGATACGGAAAGGGAAGTGGTAAAAGAGGAGCGCCGCTCGCGCTTCGACA
>CAZTHM010000376.1:0-1598 GCA_964613505.1 uncultured Acidobacteriota bacterium
ACCAGGATGGCGTGGAGTTCGCGCGGGCCGTGGACGCCGCGGATGAGGATTTGCTCGATGTCGGCGGTGCGGCTGACGCCGGTGACGAAGACGATCGACCGCCCCGGGGCAGGCGCGCTCGGGTCGCCAAGGCCAGGCAAGCGTTCCAGAACCTCCTCAAGGCTCCCGAGCACCTGGCTTCTTCGATAGAGAGCCACATGCACGGGCGGCGCCAGCGAGGCGAGTTGCGCGCCCTCCGTCAGGCTGCTCAGAACCAGAGTCCCAGACTCCGCCAAAACCCAATCAACGCCCGTAATTCCTACGTCGGCGGCAAAAGATTCCTCGCGAAACCGCTGCGCCTGCTCCGGGTCGGACGGTTCGTCGCGGCCACTCGACCAAACTGTGACTTCAATTCCTAGCTCCTGTAGCCTCTGAGCAACCCCGAATTGGGCAAGCAGGGGGTTGCGCGAGAAGATAACCCTTTTGGTTCCGTAGGACTTCAAGAGTGCTTGCAGAATCTCTGTTAGCTCCGGGCGCGAGGGCACCCGGTGGGCATGACCGGAGACTTTTTGGAGCTCCTCTTCAAACCTCGGGATCAGGTCGGCGGGTTCGATGGGGGTCATGACCGGCCCTAGCTGCGGGATTGCCAGGGCAGGATGGCGAGTTTCGGCCGGACAGCCAGGGACGCGGCCCAAGGCCTTAACGATTCTCTCTAGGAACTCCTGGCGACCGGACACCTTTCGCCCCCCGAGTCTGTTTGTATCACATTGACTGCCAAGATGTTAGCACGAACTCGCCCTCCCGGATAACCCCTCCAAAAGAAAGTCTATGCAAAAAGCCAAAAATGTGGCAGGATTGTGCAACCTCGGCCCCCTTTCCTTCATCGGATGAGACGGGAAACATTAGAGCGGGGTTTTCTAAACTAAACAAGGATGTAGCATGGCGACAATGGCAAAAACTCGCAAGGCGCCTTATCGAAGCCTTCTGTTGAAGAAGCGCCAGGAATTGCTGGGCACGGCCCGGACCGAACCCGAGGCTTTGGCAACCAGCTTGCGAACTCCGGATGAGGTGGAGTTCGCCGTGAAGACGGCTCAGCAGGACCTGACGGCGGCGACCGCGGAACTCCGTTCTCGGGAGCTCCGCGAAATCGAAAGGGCATTAAAGCGGGTCGCCGGCGGGACGTACGGCGTCTGCGAAGGATGTGGCGAGGAAATCTCCGCGAATCGCCTCAAGGCGATTCCGTGGGCAAGGTACTGCCTCACCTGCCAGGAACTGCGTTCCAAGAACTAGTGCCGTTCCAACTATTCTCGGTTAACCCCGAAGAGTTCCTACTGTAGACACGGCGCTTGCTTCAGCCCGCGTGCGGCTAGCCGCAAGGAGTTGGAACGGCACTAGGCGCGGTTCTCCTCACAGCCTCCGAGTGGTTCGAGAACCCGAGGGACAACTCTCCCGCGGGCATCCTGCGCCGTCGGCGCGAGCGGAGTCGTGTGCCCGGCCCGCGTGGCCGCTTCTTGACGGCTTTCTCCGGATGAATCCTCTCCGGGGTCTCCCGCCGTGAAACCTTCCCATTCCGGCCCGCGAAAAATCCTTGTCAAGGCAAAGTAGAAAGTTCCGGTTTT
>CAZTHM010000376.1:1698-3474 GCA_964613505.1 uncultured Acidobacteriota bacterium
CCCATTCCGGCCCGCGAAAAATCCTTGTCAAGGCAAAGTAGAAAGTTCCGGTTTTTGGGGGGCGCTAACGGAAGGAGCCCGTAGGGCGACTGGAGTTAGCGCCCCCCGCGCGCTCATCGCCCCTCCGGGTTCGACACCCATGGTCCACTTTCTTGCTTCAAGACCTTCCATAGCGGAGGATTGTTCTTCAGACTGAACCCCTCCATCCAACTCCGTGACGGGGGACGGGAGGAGACCCGGGAGATTTTCTTTGCCGACGCCTTGGCCGCTTGCGGCTTGGGCCTGTCCCGCCCAGGGGGTTCGCACACCCGGACGGTCAGGTAGCGCTCGCGAAACCGCACCGCCAGCGTGCCATCCGGCCGCTTCTCAACTCGCACCTGGGCACCGCGCAGCCCGCCCCGAATGTCGGCCCGCGTCCGCCAGCTGGCGGATAACGCTGCTTCTCGAACTGCAGCGTGTAGTCGTTGCTCACCACCCGCTCTTCCACCACGCTTAAGATCGCCGCCAGGTCGTGCCCGCGCCCCAGCGGCCGATGCGCATCCCCAGGATGGGCGGGCAGCACCGTGAAGCGGGCTTCCCACTCCGGTAGCAACTCCTGCTCCAGATAAGCATTGGCTTGCTCCAGCGTGCCGGCGCCTGCCAGCCGCAACCCTTTCACCAGCCGGTCCTGCAACGTCCCGAAGCAGCGTTCCACCCGCCCTTTGGCCTGCGGCGAGTGTGCCTCGATCCATTCAATCCCCAACTCCTCTAACGCCCGCCCGATCTGCGTTCGCGGCTCCTGTCCGCGCAGTTGCTCCTCTCGCGTCGGCGTTCGGTTCACCTTGAACAGCCCCGCCTTATCGGTGTAAAACGCCCCCGGCCGGCCCCAGCGCTCCAGATACGCCTTCAGCATCCGCAGGTTTTCCTCCGTCGAGTCGTGCGGCACAAAGCGGGCCAGCAAGCGGCTGCTGGCAGCATCGATCATCCCGATCTGGTAAGGCTCCTGGCCGCGCCCTTCCAGCCAGGCGTGCTCGGAGGTGTCCCACTGCACCAGTTCGCCGCGACACGGCCGCCGCGGCCGCCAGGTGTGCACTTCCTTCACCCGGCGCGGCCGGGCCTTCCACACCCCCGCCGCGATCAACCACTGCCGTAGCGTCTCCTTGCTGAGCGTGATCCCGTCCCGCTTCGCCAAGTACTCCATTGCCAAAGTCGGTCCAAAATCTCGGTAGGACTCTCGCCCGCGGGTCACCGCCCGCTCCCGCAGCGCCTTGGGCAGCCGGCGATTCGACGGTCGACCGCGCCGCCGATGGATCACCCCGCGGTCGCCCTCGCGGCGCACGCGCTTCAGCAGTTTGCGTACCCAACGATCCGTCCGCCCCAGTTGCACGGCCGCCCGCCGCTGTGTCCCATGCCCTTTCTCCACCTCGTGCAACACCTTCAAACGATCTCGTTCCTTCTGGCTCATCCCCATCAGCTCCGGTTCTCTCATCCCTCCAACTTGCCCTACCTGAACCGGAACTTTCTACTTTGCTACCAGAGGAACTTCTCACTTTGCTGCGACAGCCCGCGAAAAATCCTGAGACACAAGGAGAGACTTGGTATAGAATATGCCGCTTCGTAGGGACGCGTCTCGGGCCGGCGCAAACCTGATGCAACCGAAGCGAATCACCATTGCCGTCGCGCCGCTATAGCCCGCGCCCGCGAGTTTGGCAAGATCGCTGCGAAGGAGAGCAACTTCATGGCTTACGTAATCGCAGAGCCCTGCATCAATACCAAGGACACCGCGTGCGTGGATGT
>CAZTHM010000376.1:3484-3916 GCA_964613505.1 uncultured Acidobacteriota bacterium
GGCCCCTGTGACGGGCGCCGAAGGGCTGGTGGGCGAGATCGCACTGGCCAAGACAGACGTCGCGCCGCGCGGGCAGGTGTTCGTATATTGGATTCGACGAGGCTGTTTTCCAGGAGGAATATCGCATGGCCTACATTATTGCCGAACCGTGCGTCAACACGAAGGACACGGCGTGCGTGGATGTATGTCCGGTGGACTGCATTCATCCGCGCAAGGACGAGGCCAACTTCGCCGACCACGCGCAGCTCTACATCGATCCCGTCGAGTGCATCGACTGCGGCGCGTGCGTGCCGGTCTGCCCGGTCTCGGCGATCTTTCCGCTCGACGACCTGCCGGAAAAGTGGAAGGCCTTCACCGAAACCAACACCGCCTACTATCAGAAGTAGTCCGCCAGTCGGCGGACGCGCAGTCACGGCGCGCGCCCGTGGCCTG
>CAZTHM010000377.1:0-2874 GCA_964613505.1 uncultured Acidobacteriota bacterium
CCGAATCTCGTTACTTGCGGCCATCATAGGCCGCGCCCGCCGGCAAGTCAACGCGATCTGCTTCGCCGAAGAGCTCATGCGACGCAAGGGGGGCTTGCGGGGGCGGCAGAAGTGCAGCGCAATACGTGTGGGTTCGCGGGAGAATCTGAGGGCGGGCACACTTCCACTTTCGAAGGCATAACCCCGAGGAGGAGCGGGATCAGGCTGGCGCGGGCGCGGAGCGCCGCTGCTGGAAGCAATCGCGACAGTAGACGGGCCGACCCTGGGTGGGCTTAAAGGGAACCGTGGTTTCCTTGCCGCACTGGGAGCATTGGGTGGTGGTCTCGGCGCGCTGGCGGCCTGGGCCACTCACGATCTGGCTCCGCTTCGACTTACAGGCTTTACACCGCTTGGGCTCGTTCTTAAAGCCTTTGTCGGCGTAAAAAATCTGCTCGCCTGCGGTGAAGGTAAAATCAGCCCCGCAATCGATGCATTTAAGGGCCTTGTCCCGGTATTCCATGCCTGGCTCCCTGGCCCGACCTGGGCCCACCTGCGGCACGGTTGCGTGGGGTGAGAACGCTTGCAGGGTGTCCCGTTCTCACCCGCCGCTTTTCCGGAGCAGGTTTAATCCTGTTCGTGTCTGGCCTTCTTGCGGCTCCGCTTGCGAGCCAGGGCTTCCTTGACTCGCCGCTTCTCCCCCGGTTTCAGGTAGTACGAGTGTTTCTTAATTTCCTTGATGATGTCTTCCTGTTGAACCTTCCGCTTGAATCGGCGTAGGGCGTTTTCTAAAGATTCCCCTTCCTGAAGTCGTACTTCAGCCAATCGATAAACACCCCCATTTCCGTGTAAGATTAATGAGAGCCCACTCGTTGCAATGGTATCGAAATTGTTATCCAGACGATTGCCGTAAGTCAAGCGCATTTTTGACACGATGGGGCCGGCCTTCCCGTGCCAGGCGGAACCAAGCGGCGACCGGGCAGTGACGCATTCTGATGTAGCGCCACCCTCAGGGCGGCATCCGTCAGCTGACGGACCGGGCTAAAGAGTTTGCGTGATAACTGGGACCCCATTGTTGTAGTCCGTCGGCTGACGGATCTCTGACCGCCGAGGTCCTTGAAAAACCATAGGCGGCGATGAGGACATCGCCGCTACAGATCGCAATCCGGCGGGTTATCACTCAGACTCTAAAGCCCGCCGCTACAAAACCAAAATGCGTCACTCCCCGCGACCGGCTCGCCTTGACCGGCCCTGAGGCTTGTGTTACGGTCTGGCAGGAATTCCGACGAGTTCTCTCACCTGGCGTCAGCATGGCGGAAATCATCAAGGTCGATTCAGTGCGAATGGAGTTTGTAATTGAATACGCCGCCCGGCTCATCACGGCGGGGAAGGTCGTGGCGCTTCCCACCGATACGCTTTACGGCCTGGCCGCCGACCCGCTGAACCTCGCGGCCGTGAGCGAGGTGAATCGCATCAAGCGCCGTACCACCGAGCGGCCGCTGCCTTTGCTCGTCGATTCGGTGGACCAGGCAGCGGACTATAGCCTCGATCCCCCGCGCATCTTTTTTACGCTTGCCGAAAAGTTCTGGCCCGGGCCGCTGACCTTGGTGGTCAACGCCTCGCGGCAACTCCCCCTGAAAGTCACAGGCAACACGGGGAAGGTCGGCCTCCGCTGGCCCAAGGCGCCCGTGGTGTTGGGTTTGATTGCGGCATGTGCTCGCCCTCTCATTGGCACGAGCGCGAACCTGACCGACCACCCGGCCAGCACGACGGCGGAGGAAGTGAACCGCCAAATCGGTGACTCCGTCCCACTCATCCTCGATGGCGGCCCCACGCCCGCCCATATCCCGTCCACGGTCCTGGATCTCGCCGGCCCCCACGCCAGAATCATCCGGGTGGGAGGCGTCCCCGAGTCCGAATTGAAGGAGTATCTCGGCTGACCCTTCCGGCTCTTCGCTATCGGATTCTGTTCGGGTGCGTTCTGCTTGCGACAGCGGTCATCTGGGCCGAGCGCTCAATCTATCAGGCCATTCGCCAGCAAGCGGCGCAGGACGAAATTCACCCCGCCGATGCCATCGTGGTCTTCGGAGCGGCGCAATACAACGGTGCGCCCTCCCCGGTTCTCAAGGCTCGCCTCGATCACGCCCTGGAACTGGAAGAACGCGGCTTGGCGCCCCTCATCATCACCACGGGGGGCAGCGGCGGCGATCCGCGCTTTACCGAAGGGGGCGTGGCGCGCGACTACCTGATCCAGCAAGGCGTGGCGGCGGAGAGAATTCTGGCTGAAACTCAAAGCCAAACCACGTACGAAAATGTGCTCGCGGCCTCTCGCCTGCTCCGCCAGCGCGGCGCAAAAAGCTGTATTGCCGTGAGCGACGGATTCCACCTCTACCGCGTCAAGTTGATGTTCTCTCCCCAGGGAATTGTCGCCTATGCCTCGCCCGCCCCCGCCAGCCCCATCGAAGCCGACCCCCTCAAGCGCACCGTCCACTCTTGGCGCGAAGCATTCGTTTCAACCCTCTGGCACTTGGGTTTTCGCGGGTAGTGCCGAACTCCCTCAGGCGACACTCGCGGAGCCGCTCAGGGCTGCACGAGCTTGCCCAGCGCGACCGAGCGTCGCGCGCCGGTCACAGCGGGCAGATTGCCAGGAAGCCCGCGCATCGTGCGGTCGGCAAGGACGGCGAAGGCGATGGCTTCTTTGGCGTCAATCGGAAGGCCGTAACGGTCGGAGAGTTCAACTTTCAATCGCGGCAAGAGCTCGCGAAGCCGCTTCATCAGAAACCTGTTGCGCGCGCCCCCGCCTGAGACGATCAGGCGATGGATTTTCACCTGCGGAGACACGAAGCGTTTGAGCGCGTCTGCGATGGTCCGCGCGGTCAGCTCGGTGGCCGTGCGGAT
>CAZTHM010000377.1:2884-3911 GCA_964613505.1 uncultured Acidobacteriota bacterium
TAGCGGTCGGAAAAAGCGATCGCGAGGTGGGGTAAGTAAGCCTGCAAACCGGCAAGCAAAATGCGGTTGTGGGCTCCTCCGCCGGAGACGATCAATCGCTGAATTCTGCACCGCGGGAAAACCAAGCGCTCGAGGCCATCGGATATGGTTGCGACCGTCAATTCCGCTGCCGTGCGCACCAGGTCTTCGAAGCTTGCCGAACGGCGTGCGAGGAAATAGCGCCGCACGAACTCTTCTCCAAATTGCTCGCGTCCCGCGCTCTTCGGCGGACGCTGCCGGAAGAACGGCAGGCGAAGAATTCCTTCCAGGAGCGGCACGATCACGCGGCCTCGCGACGCAATGTGCCCGCCTTCGTCAAATCTTTTTTTTCCGCGCGTAAAGTGGCGGACGAGCGCGTCCATTACCATGTTTCCCGGACCCGTATCGAAACCGAAAACATCTTCGGGCTTGCAGCCGGCAGGGAGCACCGTAACGTTTGCGATGCCCCCGATATTGAGCGCGACGCGACCTTCGCGCTCGTCGCGAAGGAGGAGATAATCCACCATCGGTACGAGCGGCGCGCCCTGGCCGCCCGCCGCCATGTCCGCCGTGCGAAAGTCCGCGACAACCGCCATGCCGGTCCGCTCCGCGATCACGGCAGGCTCGGCAATTTGCAGTGTGCTGGCGATTTGCCTCCCGCCCTCACGGGAAGGCGTTCCCTGGTGATAAATCGTCTGCCCGTGCGAGCCGATAACGTTGAGGTGTAGGGGAGAGACTCGGCCTCGACGGCAGACGGCCAGCGCTGCCTCCGCGAAGAGCTCTCCGAGCAAAAAGTTGAGTTGGCTGATTTCGCCCGCGGTTGCCAATTCCCCGGCCGCGATGCGTTGCAGCCGCTTGTGCACTGAACGCGGGTATGGGACCGTGAGCGACGCCCGCAACCGCAGGTGCGGTCTTTCCGCCAAACCGCGGATCTCGACCAGCGCGGCATCCACTCCGTCCATCGAGGTCCCGGAAATCAGCCCAACTGCAAGTCTGGCGCCGTCCTCAA
>CAZTHM010000378.1:0-3885 GCA_964613505.1 uncultured Acidobacteriota bacterium
GCCGTAGAGGACAATCGCCACCAGCGCCAGCAGCGCCACTTTCCAATACGGGCGCAGATACCCCAGCAGGCGGCGCATCATCCGCCCGTCGTAAGCTTTGCCGAGGACTTCCTCTTCGTGAAAGCTCTCTGCCATTGAGTTAAGGGTTCAAAGTTGAAAGTTGAAGGTCAAAAGTTCTTCCTCTCGACTTTCAACTTTCGCCTTTCGACTCGCTCTTCTACGCTTCCTGTTCCAGCTCCTCTTCGATAAGCTGCTTTTTGTACAGTTCCGTGTAATGGCCGTTCATCGCCAAAAGCTCTTCGTGCGTGCCGCGCTCCACGATTTCGCCGTCGTGCAGAACGACAATCTCGTCAGCATTGCGGATCGTCGAAACGCGGTGCGAAATCAGAAGTGTCGTCCGGCCGGCCATCACTTCCGTGAGATGGCGAAGGATTTTCTCCTCGGTGTAGGTGTCAACGCTGGAGAGCGCATCATCCAGAATCAGGATGCGCGGGTCGCGGATCACGGCGCGTGAAATCGCCGTGCGCTGTTTCTGTCCGCCGGAGAGTGTCAGGCCGCGCTCGCCGACCATCGTGTCGAAACCCTTCGGGAATCCCCGGATGTCCGGCAGGATGTTGGAAATCTCCGCGGCGCGCTCCACTCCCTTATCGGTTGCGTGATACGTGCCGAAGCGAATGTTTTCGCGCACCGTCTCGCTGAAGAGGAAGGTCTCCTGCGGTACGAACCCGATCTGTTCGCGCAGCGTCTGGAGAGGAATCTGCCGGATGGGAACGCCGTCCACCAGCAGGCTTCCTGGAGCCGCATCGTAGAGGCGCGGAATCAGACTGACCAGCGTGGACTTCCCGGAACCGGTCGCCCCGACAATGGCAATCGTTCTGCCCGCCGGAATCCGCAGGTTGAGATTCTTGAGAATTGTGCGCCCGTTATAGCGGAAGGTTAGATTGCGAAACTCGATCTCGCCTCGCAGCGCGGTGAGCGGCTCGGCGGAAACTTCCCGGTCGGTGATTTCCGGTTGGGCAAGGAAGATGGTGTTCAGTCGACCGAGCGACGCCAACCCGCGTTGGAGCACATTCGTCACCCAGCCCAGGGCGATGATGGGCCAGATGAGGTAGAGCAGGTAAACATTGAACGCGGCGAAGGTTCCCACCGAGATCACACCGGAGAGCACGTGCCGGCCGCCCACCACCATGATGAGCATGAAGGCGACGGCGAAGAGCAAGGCCATGCCCGGCCACATGAGGCTCGAAATCCAGATCAGCCGCCGGTTCTTCTCCACAAACTCCAGGTTCATCCGGTCGAACTGCGCCATCTCCGGCTCCTCCTGGCAGAAAGCGCGAATCACGCGGACACCGGAAAGGTTTTCGCGAACCTTTTCGGTAATCTGGGAATACATTTCCTGGATTTTCTCGAAGCGCTCGTGGATCTTCTGGCCGAAGACCTTGACCATGATCGAAACCAGCGGCATGGGCAGAAGTACCAGCAGCGTGAGCCGCCAGTCGAGGTGGAGCATTACGCCCACCGTGGTGATTCCTACCACCAGTGTTGAAGCCGAGTACATGATGCCGGGACCGACCAGGTTCCGCACCGCGTTCAGGTCGTTGGTGAGCTTCGACATCAGATCGCCGGTCGGTGTTTCGGTGTAGTAGCGCGGCGAGAGACGGCAAAGATGCCGGAAGAGGTCGTTGCGCAGATCGTATTCCACGTCGCGCGAGATGCCGATCAGAATCCAGCGCATCCAGAACTGGAAGAGGGCCTGCGCCAGCGCCACGGCGAGCAGCAGGGCGGCGTAAAACAGCAGGCGGCTAGACGTGGTGTCCCGAGAGAGGCTGTCAATCGCCGCCTTGATGATCAGAGGCAGGTTGATCCGGCTCGCCTGGCTCAATACCAGCGCCAGAAAGCCCAGTACGTAGCGCTTCCTGTAACGCGCCAGATACGGTTTGAGCGGAAGAAGGTCGCGCAGCAACGGAGATTCTCTCCAGGTTTATTTGATTCAGCTGCCCCAGAGATGGGAACAGTAATCCTTGATTATAGCCAGCGTGCCCAAAAAGCGGCAATCGGTTTGTGGGAAAGGTAAGGAAAGCAGGCGCTAGGGACTGGAGGCTCAGTCAAGTTTGCCCGCTGAGGGCAGGTGTGGAATTACACGCCATGCTACAATTGCGGGAAGTGAAAGGAGGATGAGTCGTGTCAAAGAAAGGCGCAGAGCTTCTCGAAGCAGCCTTGTCACTTACGCCTGCAGAGCGGGCGGAGTTGGCTGACCGCCTCCTGACAAGTCTCGATGCTTCACCTGACCGCAGGATCGACAAACTCTGGGCGCAAGAATCAGAAGACCGCCTCGACGCTTTCGAGCGGGGCGAAATCAGGACGGTCTCCGCGAAACAGGTTTTCGACAAGACGAAACGCTGATGGTCGTCGAGTTCCTTGCGCCCGCCCAAGCCGAATTTGATGAGGCTGTCGCCTATTACGATTCGCAGTAACCAGGACTCGGCTTGAAGTTCACTGAAGAAGTAAGACGGACCCTCCAGAGAATATTTCAATACCCCGAAGCGTGGGTGCCCCTTTCGAAGCACACCCGCCGTTGCCGAACCCACAAGTTCCCTTACGGAATCATCTATCAGATTCGCGGCGATGTCTTGCTTATCGTTGCGGTCATGCACCTTCACCGCGAGCCCAGAACGTGGAAAAGTCGGCTCGATGAAGCCGGGGAACAGCCGTAGCCCTCACCTCATCTTGTGCAGGGAGGCTGGGCGCCGACGCTACCGCAGCCCCGCGAGTTCCTGGAGCTGGCGCCAGTTTTCGAGGCGGTCTAGTTGGGCGGCGAGGAGGGTTTCCGAAGGTGTGCCGTCCTTGTCGAAGTGCTTGGCGAAGCGGCCTTCGGTGCGCGCGAAGGAGATGAAGTCGATCACCTCGCCGGTCTTGGGGATGACGTACCAATCGTCTTTCATGGCGGGGTTGCTCTGCAAACTGAGCCGCTCCCTGATGCGCTCGCCTTTGCGGGGATCGTAGATGAAGAGCGGGAAGGCGCGCGATTCGGCGGCGAGTTTCGCTTGCGCCATGGCGCGGTCGTCGGCGACGCCGTGTTCGGGCTGGCAGGTGGTGTAGGTGTTAACGACGGCGGGTCCGGGGAATTCGTTGGCGGCCATAATGGCCTTGTACAAATGGTTGGGATGCGCGGCGGTGGTCTGCGCCACGAAGGTGTTGGGATGCATCATGGCAATGGTGCCGATTTCCTTGCGCTTCTCCTGCTTGCCGTGGATGACCTTGCCGTGCGCCGACATCTTCGCGTCCTGGCCCATGAAGGAGCCGGTGGACGTCTGCCCTCCGGTGTTGGAATAAACCTGCGTGTCGAGGATCAGAACCTTGATGTCCATCCCCGAGGCGAGCATCCGCGAGAGCGACTGGAAGCCGATGTCGAGCATGGCGCCGTCGCCGCCAATCACCCACAGCCGCTTGTCTTTCCAGCCGAGCTGGTCCCAGCGCGCGCGCACGCCCATGGCGTCGGCAGGCGCGTTCTCAAACAGCGAATTCGTCCAAGGCACCAGGTAGGGATTGTACGGATAGGTCGATGTGTAAACCGTATTGCAGCCGGTGGCCGCGACCAAGCCGATGTTCTTCGGCCCATAGACAAAGCCTGTAGCTGCGAGCATCATGCGCAGCACCGTAGCTTCACCGCAACCCATGCAGGAGCCCGCACCGCCCACATAGAGAAGCGACTCGGGTTTGAGCATGTAATCGACCAGGGCGCGCTCGTTGATGTAGGTGGAGGGCGTCTCGCCGACGGAGTTGAAGAATTTAAAGGCGCGCTGATAGCCGGTCAGGTTTTCATCGTCCTTCTTGATCATCTTCAGCGCCTGGTGGTCGCCGCAGGCCGCCACGCACTCGGCGCAA
>CAZTHM010000379.1:0-3879 GCA_964613505.1 uncultured Acidobacteriota bacterium
CAGCACGTATTTGTCGCCGACCGCCGTCCGCTTGAGGGAGATCCCCTGCCGTGCGAGCGCAAGTTCCAGGCCCAGGTTGGTCATCAGAGTTCCGACGACGCCCGGGCCCCTCAACCGTCCGCGCTGGTGGAGGTGGCACGCGCAGGCGTAGAGGACGTGGTCGCCGTCGGCGATGCGGCCCTGGGCGGTGGCGAAGATGGCGCGGTCGGCATCGCCATCGAATGCCACGCCCAGATCGGCGGCCGCGGCCTGGGTTTCGCGCGCCATCGCTTCCGGGTGGAGCGACCCGCAACCCAGGTTGATGTTGCGGCCGTTCGGCGCTGCGTTCAGGACGCGAGCTTCGATGCCCAGCCGCCGAAAAAGCTCGGGTACGACGCGGGCGGACGATCCGTGCGCGCAGTCCACCACCAGACGAAACCGGGAGAGACGCTTGACGTCGGGAACGAGTTGGGTAAGGAACTCCACGTAGTCATTCAGCAAATCGGGTTCGGCAGGCAGCGCACTGTCGGTTGGGGACGTCCCGGGAACTGCAGTGGCCTTGAGTTGTTGCTCGATTTCCAGTTCCACCGACGCTGCCAGTTTCATTCCCGAACTCGAGAGAACCTTGATTCCGTTGTCCTCATAGGGATTGTGCGACGCCGAGACCATCGCCCCGGCGGTGCAACCGTGATGGCGCGTGAGAAAGGCCACGCCCGGCGTCGTGATGACACCTGCGTAGGTTACCTCCAGGCCGCTGGCGCACAGTCCTGCGGCGAGCGCGCGGGAAATCCAGGCGCTGGATTCGCGCGTGTCTTCGCCGAGAACCACCCGCAAGCGTCGCGTCTCAGACTCCCTTCCCAGCACCGTGCCAATCGCACTGCCAAGTTTCCAGACGGTCTCCTGGTCAAGTGGATAATGCCCGGCCACGCCGCGCACGCCATCCGTGCCGAAGAGTTGAGGCTTGTCAGCCATGCGCTTCGATTCTAACACCGCACTGTTGTCTGTGGTCAGTGGTCCGTTGTCCGTTGCCACTCCGACGTGTGGCTGCTCCTCACGACTTCAGGCGTTTGGGCCACGGACGACGGACAACGAACTACGGACGGCTTTGGGCGGCGGCGAGGAGGGCGTCCGCGATGCGCACGGCGGG
The DNA here is from genome assembly GCA_964613505.1 of uncultured Acidobacteriota bacterium. Taxonomy (GTDB): domain Bacteria; phylum Acidobacteriota; class Terriglobia; order UBA7540; family UBA7540; genus CAZTHM01. Next base: position 1,127 of record CAZTHM010000379.1, read on the forward strand.
GAGCACTGCCTCGACATCGTGCACGCGGACGATGTGCGCGCCCGCGAGAATGGAGGCCGTGACCGCGGCCGCGTCGCCAAGCTGTAGGGGCAGGGCTTGCCCCGCCCTTTCACCGCTGGCCAAAGGCCAGGGCGAGCGCGGTTGCTTGCTGCTTGACGAGGTATCGAGTCCATTGCCTGCCACAATCGCTTGCACGAACGACTTGCGCGAGGTTCCAACCAGGATCGGAAGGCCGAACTCTTGCAGCCGGGAGAGGTGGGCGAGAATCTCGAAATTCTGCCGCCGGGATTTCCCGAATCCCAAGCCCGGATCGATCAGCAGTTGCGATCGGCGAACGCCGTGCGCCAGCGCGCGGCGAATGGATCCTGCCAAGCCCTCACGCAGCGAGCGCCAGATGGAACGCGCAAATGGTTTTCGCTGCATGGTCTCCGGGCGGCCACGCAGGTGCATCAGGATGAGCGGCGCGCGATTCCGGCGCGCCACGTCAGCGAGACGCGCGTCAAAGCGCAGCCCGCTGACGTCGTTGATAATGCTCGCGCCAGCCTGAATCGCCGCGGCGGCCACCTCTGCCTTGGTCGTGTCGATGGAAACGGGCAAGGAGGGCAGTTTCCGATGCAGCCCGCGAATTACCGGCAACACGCGGCGCATCTCCTCTTCCGCCGAGACCGGCTTCGCACCGGGCCGCGTCGATTCGCCGCCCACATCGATCCAATCCGCGCCTTGCTTCGCCAATTCCAGCCCGTGCTCGATGGCGCGCTCGGTGTCAAGGAAGCGTCCGCCATCAGAGAACGAGTCCGGAGTGACGTTTACAACTCCCATGATGAGCGTGCGCTCGCCGAGCCGGACTCTCCGCCCGCGGACCTTGATTTCGAAAATGGGACGCGATTTCATGTGAGCTGTCAGCCTTCAGCTATCAGCCATCAGCGGCCTGAACACAGACCTCGGAACGCGGTGGACCCTCTTAGTCGCCGACACTTGTAATTCCGTTCTGTTCCTTTCTGCCTTTTGCCTTTTGACCTTTGCCTTTTGATTTTCCTTTTTTCCTCCGCCGGCGGCTTTCTGCCTACTGTTTCCATCTATGCTCCAAACAAGCCCATATACGCAACCGCTCCGATCAAGCCCCCGGCAACGGGACCGACAACTGGGACCCAGGAGTATCCCCAGTCCGAGTCGCCTTTACCTGCGATGGGGAGCAGCGCGTGCGCAAGGCGCGGCGCCAGGTCACGGGCGGGGTTGATCGCATATCCTGTCGGAGCTCCCAGCGAAAGGCCGATGGCCCACACGAGGAGTCCGACCAGGAGCGGGGTGAGGCCGCTCTGCGCCGGGGCGGCGTTGGCCGAAATGGCCATGACGCCGAAAACCAGAACGAAGGTCCCGATAATCTCGGTGAGGAGGTTCGCTGGAAAATGCCGGATGGCCGGCGCCGTCGCGAATACCGCCAACTTCAAGCTCTTATCCTCCGTTACGGCCCAGTGAGGGAGGTAAGCGAGCCACACCAGGAGGGCTCCCAGGAACGCACCGATAAACTGGGCGAGGATGTAACCCGGCACATCAACCCACGCGAATTTGCCCGCCACTGCCAGACCGAGCGTCACGGCCGGGTTCAAGTGGGCGCCGCTGATGCGCCCCACGGCATAAACCGCGACGGCCACGCCCAGCGCCCATCCGGTCGTGATGACCATCCAGCCCCCGTTTTCCGCTTTGGTTCGCTTCAGCAAACACGCGGCCACTACGCCATCACCAAAAAGAACCAACAGCATCGTACCAACCACCTCTGCGGTGAACGGTTGCATAAGCCTCCTTCTCTATTCGCTGCACCTTGGATTTGAAAGACCCTTTTGGCGAGGCCGGGCATGTCGCGCCCGTGCCGGGGCAACATCATAAATCAGGATTGGGATATTGCTGTATAGATTTGACGCGCAACTATTTTCAAGCGGTCGAGCGTGAATCGAGGAACGCCTGAAGTTTCTGCCGCAAGCCCTCACGGACTTCCCGAAACGCCCGCAATCTCTCTTCGTGCGTTCCCTCTGCGGCCGCGGGGTCCGGACAACTCCAACGTGAGAACTGTTTGCGGTGACGAGGCAGCCCTTTCAGCTTGTGGTCAAGGCTGGGAACCAGTTCCGTGTTCGCTTGCTGGCCGCGCAGATGGAGAGCATGACGGGCACTTCCACCAGCACGCCTGCGACCGTCGCCAACGGAGCGCCGGAACCGGACCCCGATAGGGCAATCGCCGTAGCCACGGGGAGTTTGAAAAAACTACGTGCGCCGATTCAAGCGCCCTGTGCAGCGATGGCGGCGCCGGGGACGAATTCCTCTTCACGAATCAGTCGAATGCCCATCAACCGCCCACGTGGGTTTCCGCCAGTTGTGGGTTCTTTGACCCGGGCTCAACCCAAACCCAGCGGCGCTGAAAGTAGAGCGCGACGTTGACCAGGCTAATCAAAACCGGCACCTCGACCAATGGCCCTATCACCGCCGCAAAGGCGACGCCAGACTGTATGCCGAAGACCGCCACCGCGACGGCGATAGCCAACTCAAAGTTGTTACTCGCCGCCGTAAACGACAGCGTAGCGGTCTTGGGGTAGTCCGCCCCGAGTCGGTGACTCATCCAGAAACTCACCAGAAACATGATGACAAAGTACACCAGCAACGGGACGGCGATGCGGAGCACGTCGAGGGGAATCCGCACGATCAGATCACCCTTGAGGCTGAACATGACGAAAATAGTAAACAGGAGCGCAATCAGCGTGATG
>CAZTHM010000380.1:0-3841 GCA_964613505.1 uncultured Acidobacteriota bacterium
TGAATGGCGCCATTATCAGCTCGGCGCCGTTGAATCATCCCCAGGAATGCGTGGCCTACCGGATCGACGCGGAGGGGGCGTCATTCGTCTTCGCCACGGATACCGAAGCGGGCTCCGCGTTTCACGATCGCACCCTACGGGAGTTTTCCAACGGGGCAGACGTCCTCGTCTACGACGCCCAGTACACGCCCGAGCAACTGATCGGCGACAAGCGGGGATGGGGGCACAGCAGTTGGCTGGAAGGGGCGCGGATTGCGCGCGAGTGCAACGTGAGACAATTGATCCTCACCCACCATGACCCGGACAACGACGACGCCTTCGTGGATGGCCTGGTCGAGAAAGCGAGACAGGAATTCCCGCGCGTGGTGGGTGCGGCGGAAGGATTGGAATTCACTCTTCCCTTGACGGAATCGGCCGAAGCGTCGTTCGGGGGAGGCTTCGAGCGACGCCAAGAACACCGCTACCAGCTCGAGCTGCCCTTGCGATTCGAGTCCGTCAGTCCCGGTTACGCGCCGCGCAAGGGGACGGGAGTGGCCCAGGACCTCTCGCGGTCGGGGATCTATTTTGTTACGCCCACTCCGGTTCCTGCCGACCAGCCAGTCGAATTGGAAGTAGTGATGCCGAATGAGATCACGCATCGGGGCGACGTCGCCCTGCGCTTTGTGGCGCGGCCGGTGCGCGTCGTAGAGTTAAACGGCGGGGCAGGCTACCATCAGAAGGTGCATGGCGTTGCGGCCCGCCTCGACACTCCCGCCCAGGAAGAAAAGATCGACGCCGAAGACTCTCCCGAACGGACGAAGCGGTCCAAATAGCCGCCCGCCGGGTTGTAAATCCACTCTCCCGCTTTTCCTCAGCAGCCGTGATTCCCCTGCCCATCTTCTTACTTGTGGAACGAGCGGGCGAGCTTGTCGTAGGTGGTCAGAAGGTCTTCGGGATGGACGCGCGTCTCGCCGATCACGGTCATGAAATTCGAGTCGCCGGTCCAGCGGGGAAGGAGGTGGAGGTGCAGGTGATCGGCCACGCCGGCGCCGGCGCAGCGGCCGAGATTCATCCCCAGGTTGTAGCCTTCGGGGTGGTAGGCAGCCTCGAGCGCCACCTGGAGTCTCTGCGCCAGTTCCATCATTTCGCTCAGCGTGGCTGCCTCGAGGTCGGCGAGCTGGGCCACATGCGCGTAAGTCGCGATCATGGTATGGCCGGTAGTGTAAGGATAGAGATTGAGAATAACGAAATTGAAGCGGGCCCGGTGGAGAATGAGCTCTTCGCGGTCGCGCGCCGCGTCGCCCGCCGCCTTGTCACAGAAGATGCAGCGTTGGGATTTAGTCCCCTCGCTGACGTAGCGAAATCGCCAGGGACTCCACAGGGTGTCCATAGATTTAAAGCCGCGGAGCGCGAGGCCAGCGCGCTAAGCGGGCGGGGCCGGCTCGGGCGGCGCCGCGGCGGGAGCCGGGGACGGCGCGGCGCCTTCGCCGGAGTTGACAAGGTCCTTCAACTCTTTGCTGGGCTTGAAGAACGGAATCTTCTTGGCAGGCACGTCGACGCGCGCGCCCGTCTTGGGATTGCGCCCGACCCGCGAATTGCGCTGCCGCGTGCGGAAACTCCCGAAGCCGCGGATCTCGATCTTGTCACCGGCGCGAAGACTTTTCACGATACTGTCGAAGATCGTCTCGACAATAATCTCGGAGTCTTTGCGGCTCACCTCGACTGCCTGTGAGACATTTTCGATCAAGTCAGCTTTCGTCATGTGTCACTCCCGTTCCCGGATTCATTTCCCGCTCGTCCAGGCTGTTCCCTGCCTTGCCAAGGCCCCACTCAAGCCTGCCGGTTTTACCACCGTTCCGGGCGAGATGCCAGAAGAACTTGCCTAACCGGCGGTTGCGGCGGTTTCCGCTTTTTCGGCCGTAGCCGGCGGGGAGGGCTCGGCGCTGGCCGCCGCCGGTTCCGCCTTGGCCGTCTCCGGCGCCGCCGGGTGCTGATCGACGCCTTTCATCGTCAGCCCGATTTTCCTCTCGGCCGGGTTCAGGCGCAGGATTCGGAAGCTGAACGCGTGTCCGGCTTCAAGCTTGTTATCGCCACGTCCACCGTGGCCGGTCACCACCTCGGAAGTGTGGCACAGGGCCTCGATTCCGTCCTCAATTTCGACGAACGCTCCGAACGACGCCACGCGCGAGACGACACCCCGCACAATGTCGCCCACTTTCGTCTTCGCGAAGAAGTCCGCCCACACATCGGATTGAAGCTGTTTCAGCCCGAGCGAGATCCGCCGCTTTTGGGAATCGAGGCCCAGAATCGCGACTTCAACCTTTTGGCCCTTCTTCAAAACCTCGGAAGGGTGCTGGATGTCCTTGGCCCAGGACAGGTTGGAAAGATGGATCAAGCCGTCCACGCCCTCTTCAATCTCCACGAAGGCGCCGAACTCGGTGAGGTTGCGGACTTTGCCTTCCACCACCGCGCCCACCTGCAATCGTTCGGTCAGAGTGGTCCAGGGATCGGGCAGGGCATGTTTCAGGCTGAGTGAGATACGCCGCTGGGCTCCGTTCACCTCGAGCACCGCCACTTCCACGCGATCGCCCAGATTCACAATCTTCGACGGGTGCTTGAGCCGCTTGCTCCAACTCAACTCCGAAGCGTGCACCAATCCCTCGACGCCCGGCTCGAGCTCGACGAACACGCCGTAATCCACAATGCCCACGACGCGCCCCGCGACCCGGTCCTGGGGGTGATATTTCGCCGCCACAAGTTCCCACGGGTCGGGTGCGAGCTGCTTCAAACCCAGCGAAACGCGGCCTTTTTCCGCATCGAACTTCAGGACCTTAACCTTGATTTGCTGCCCCGGCTTCACGATTTCCGAGGGATGCGCGACGCGCCCCCACGCGAGGTCGGTGATGTGCAGCAATCCGTCCAGGCCGCCCAGGTCCACGAATACGCCGTAGTCGGTCAGATTCTTGACTCGGCCCTCGAGCACGGCGCCCTCGCGGAGCTGTTCCGTGAGCTGCGCCTTGCGCTGGGCCAATTCTTCTTCCCGCGCCGCGCGGCGGCTGACCACTGCGTTCGAGCGCTTGCGGTCGAGCTTGATGATCTTGCAGGAAATCTCCTGCCCAACCAGCGCGTCGAGGTCGGCGTGCGCCCGCACGTCCGCCTGCGAGCCGGGAAGGAAAGCGGGAATCCCGATGTCCACCGTCAGACCGCCCTTGATGCGCGCCACCACGCGTCCGCGCAGCGTGGTCTGCTCCTCGACGGCGCGCTCGATGTCTTCCCACGCCTTGCGCTGCGCCGCCTTCTGGTAAGAGATCGCAACGGTCCCTTCCTTCTCGTCGTAGCGATCGATCCAGACCGGGATGAGGTCGCCGGGCTGGACGGTCACCTGGCCGTCATCGCCCACAAACTCCGCGCGCGGGATCGCGCCTTCGCACTTCAGGCCCACGTCCACCACCACCTCGGTCTCCGTCAGCTTAACGACCGTGGCCTGAACAATCTCCCCCGGCGCGAAGCCGGAGATCGTCTCCATGCTGTCGAGCAGGTGGCCGATTTCTGCGGGTTCCGGCGGGCTCGGAGCGGGTTCGATTGGCTCGGTGGGTTGCCCTTCCGCGCTCTCGAACAGGTTCGTGATTTCGCTGGATTCCCTCGGGTTCGGAATGGCTTCGAGGGCTGGCTCGTCCACCAAGCGGCTGATTTCTTCGGAGTCAGTTGCGTTCGCCGTCGGTTCGGTCGGTTCGAGGGGCTGCTCTTCCGCAGTTCCCGCCTCGAGCGAGGTGCTGCGGGTATCATCCAAAGACATTACCCTTCCTCCTCCCCGAACACCCCGACGCAGCCTTGCAAGGGATGCCCCCATTCTACCGTCGAG
>CAZTHM010000381.1:0-1226 GCA_964613505.1 uncultured Acidobacteriota bacterium
TCGGCTTCACCGCCCTCGCCATCGGCCTCTCGCTCATCGCCCTCATCATCTACGCCGCGCTGTTTGTCTACCGGTAGCGCCGCCATCCTGGCGGCAAACCGAGGCCGGCTGGAAGCCGGCGCTACAACTGCTGTAGCGGCGGTCTATGACCGGCGGATTTTCCTGGAAAAAGGCCGCCGCTCATAGAGCGGCGCCACAACTCTGCCTGCCTCAAGGTGGTCTCTACACTACGGCTAGCTTTGCGGTCGCACCTCCCGTACAATGTTACAGAGAGGCGAGCATGGCCGTCGAAAACATTACGATCCCTGTCGATCCGCAAGCCGCGAGTGCCTATAACTCTGCCGCGCCCGAAGAACGACAGAAGATGCAGGCGTTGCTGGCCCTATGGTTGAGGGATTTGGTTGCCGCCGAACCCGCCACGCTCAAGCAAATTATGGACGACGTCAGCCGGCAAGCCCGCGCCCGCGGCCTGTCGCCGGACCTGCTGGAGTCACTCCTGAAGGGCGCATAGTTTGCGCTCCGTCTTCGATACCAACGTTCTCGTCAGCGCCCTTCTCCTGGCCGACTCGATTCCTCGCCGAGCGTTTGACCGCGCTCTCGCAAATGGCGAGGTCTTACTCTCTTTCCCCGTGCTGGCGGAACTGAACGATGTTCTTGGCCGGGAACAGTTTGGCAAATACGTGACCCTCGAAGACGTACGCCACTTCCTCGCTGCCTTGGCCCGAGAAGCTGAGTGGATCGAGGTTTCGACGCGAATTATGGTTTGCCGCGACCCCAACGACGATATGTTCCTGGAGTTGGCAGTGGACGGCCACGCGTCGCACCTCATTACCGGCGACCACGACCTCCTTGCCCTTCACCCGTTCCGGGGTGTCGATATCCTGGCGCCTCAGGCCTTCCTCGAACTCGCGTTGCCGCACACCGGTTAGCCTAGCCGTCAGGATCCAGGTCGGTGACTGCCAAACCCGAGGTGGCGCGAATACACCAGCGTTGAGACCGCTCGCCGTGCGCCTGTAGCGTCGCTTCGGCTTCACCGCCCTCACCATCGGCCTCAGCCTGATCGCCCTCATCATCTACGCAGCGGTGTTTGCGTACCGGTAGCAGCGATTTCATATCCCCACTGTAGCGGCGGTCGGCGCCTGCCCTGACGCAGGAAGGGACCGCCGATGCTTCTAGCCCTGGGAACGATTTCACATCGCAGCGATTTGCCCCATGATTGCAGACGT
>CAZTHM010000381.1:1236-3838 GCA_964613505.1 uncultured Acidobacteriota bacterium
CCATCGGCCTCAGCCTGATCGCCCTCATCATCTACGCCGCGCTGTTCGTGTATCGGTGAAGATTCCGCCTTCTGCCACGGAGGAAAACCACAGACCCTGGGAGTGGGTCTGCCCTGCCTCCTTTATCGCAAAGCTGTGTGGGGAGTACAATGGCATCCAACGGCTGTGCATTCTGGATTGTCTCTCAACCGTCGTCGCAGCTTGGGAGATGGCATGAGTGAATCATTTCTGGGACTCAGGATAGGCGCTGAAGCTCGCTTGCTGAGCCTCGCTGAAATCCTGGGAGCGGATTCCCCAGCATTCGCAGTCCGGGAAGTAATAGCCGGAGGCATGGGGCTATGTGGAAAGATCCAACACATCGAGTCGGGCAGTCTTTATGCTCTGAAGACAATCCACAAGGAAGCGCTGGAGTCGAATGCGGGCTACTCCAGGTTTGTGGAGGAAGCCAAGATCTGGGTGACCCTGTCAACGAACGGTGGGATTGTCCCCGCGTACGGGATTGTCCGTATCAACGAAGTACCTGTGGTCTGCGCGAAGTGGATGGAAGGGGGATCACTGCGACAGTCTCTTCCTCATCGAAGCCCTGAATTCTTCTATGGGGGCATCGACAGGCTCGTCCGCGCCTTGGCATGGGCGTGGGCCACTTATGCTGTGATCCACCGCGATTTGAAGCCGGAAAATATTCTTTTCGACGGTCAAGGGTGGCCTCACGTGTCTGACTGGGGGCTCGCCAAGAGTCTACTGCCCATCGAAGGGCCACTTCCCACAGATGAAAGGCCGGCGCGCTCACGCAAGGCGCTGAAACTCACAGCGGCAGGATCGTTTTTGGGGACGATCCTGTATTCCGCGCCAGAGCAGATACTGGATGCGACCTCGGCCGACAATCGGGCAGATATCTACAGCTTGGGTTGCATCATGTACGAATGGGAGACCGGGATTCCGCCCTTTGTTGGCGCGACTGCTGAGGAGATCGCCTATGGACACCTGACCCGAAAACCGCGACGACCCGCTGGGTGGCTCAACCGCTCACAGTTGGGCGCGGAAAGAGTGATCTTGAAGTGCTTGGAGAAGCGCCGTGAAAACCGCTTCGAAAGCTACGAGGAACTGCGGGAGGCTCTCGGCGCAGCCGCAAGGCGGAGAAACATCATTTGGAACGCGATTCCGATAGCACAGGGTGAACTGCTCCCCCGCATCGGCTGGAATCAGATCCGAGATTTTCTTCGGGAGGACGGTTCCGTAACGCACTCCGCGGATCATCGGTACGCCCTGGTTGAGCAAGACAGGCTACGCCCATACTTGGTGGAGGCTGAGACGCTGATGGCCGTTGGGGAGTTCGAGAGGGCTGCAAAGATTTTGGAGCACTCGTTCGTCTCTTCGCTGATTCAGGCTGTTCCGGATGACCTGTTTTGCCAGTACATCGCAGTCAATTATGGGAATTGCTTGGCATCGCTTGGTAGAACGCAGGAGGCGATCGAGGCATACCGAAGTATCGCGGCTGCGAAAGGAAAGCCTCCCGAGTTCTACGTTAACCTCCCGCTGAATTTACTCCGCGTGGGACGAGCGGCCGATGCAGAAGCTGAAGCAAGGGAGGGAGTGAAGCTCTTTCCTGAAGATACAGATATTCTGGGGAATCTCACGATAATTCTCAACTCGGAAGCGAAATACGAGGAAGCTCTCGAGACGGCCAAAAGGCGCCTGCAATTGGGGAAGGATGTGCATTCGCTCGAGGAGATGGCCGCCGCTCTTTCTGGAGTCGCAACACGGTCACGGGATAGAAACTGGCCTGAGGCATTCGCTTTTCCTTCTGAAAGAAGCGAAGTCTCTAAATCCGACTTACATGACCGCCAGGTACTCGTTGGCAAAAATCTGGTTCAACGTTGAGAAGTACGCGGAGGCCTCCGAGGAACTTACAGAGATGGGTAAGCTCTCCATGCACCATTCGCTAGTCGAACATGCAGCTGGGCTAATGGCCAGTTGTTTGCTTTGGACCAGCGCGTTCGACAAGTGCGTTGCGTATGCCGACAAGTGGCTCAAAGTCGTTCCGGGAAGCATCCACTTGCGCAGGCCACGTGCTGAGGCAATCGCAGACGGATTCGTTTTAGGTCGTATGAAGGGCGACCTTCCACTCATGGACGAGTCGTGCCTGCAATTCTTCCAAGAAATTGTGCGAGATCCGAAAAACCGAAAACCGTCCGACTATTGTTTCTTCGCAAGACTCACACTCCACCTTGGAGCCACTGATGGAAGCTTCGAAATCCTAAACGAAGGATTGAAGCTGTTTCCCTCCTCCCACGAGATCATGTTTCACCTCAGTAGTTTCTCGCTTCACGTTAGGCGCTTGGAAGATGCCCACGATTTCGCCAAGCGGGCTGCGGACTCCGGATGTTGGCACGTGACAGCGTGGAGATTGCTCGCGGATGTATGCTCCGCGCTCGGGCGGAGCGCAGAAGCTGATCGGGCGAAGCGGCAGGCCGATTGGATACAATCTGAACGCCAACGCCTCGCAGCAACCCTATCTGAACCAGGCGACCACCCCCGGCCCCTCCTAAACTAGGGGGGAGTTTGGGGCCGAATTCCCCTCCTCGTTGAGGAGGGGATAAAG
>CAZTHM010000382.1:0-3833 GCA_964613505.1 uncultured Acidobacteriota bacterium
CGCCGGGAGGGCCAAATTAAGGATTTGGCTGCCGGTGATAACGCCGGAGATAGCGGCAGTTTCGGTCTCCACCCCGGTCAGCGTGCCGGTAACCTCGACGGTAGTCGTCGTTCCCGCCACTTGCAGGACGAGCTCGACGCGAACCTTGCCGCCGACTTGCAGCACGATGTCGCGCTGGCTGGCTTTTTGAAAGCCCTTTGCCTCCGCAGAAACTTCATACGCACCCGCGGTCAGAGCGGGAACAATGAATTCGCCCGCGGTGTTGCTTTCAACCGGGCTGCGAACACCCGTGTCTTGGTTAAGGATAACCACCGCGGCGCCGGGAACTACTGCTCCGCTGGCGTCACGGACAGAGCCGGAAATCTGCCCTGTGGACTGGGCAAGAAGTCCTGAAATGTTAAGCGCGAGGACTATGCCGGCCAAAAAGATGAACATTTTTTTGCGCATCAAGAACCTCCTTTGTTCCTTTGACCATAGGCGGCTGGAGAGCACTCTTTCGGAATTCTGAAAACTGTTGGAACGACTGAATGACCCAATCGTTCCCTTTCACCGCTGCTCGGGCCAGAACGGCGCCGCTAATGGCTACTCTCCACCGGGCAAATGAAGTGCCAAACTAATTGGTGGGTAATCGGCCGACTAGTGTGTCTAAGACGTTGAACTGAATGGGAGACTGGCGCGACAGCAAGAATCACTTGGTCACTAGGGCGCTATCAATTTCCATAAGCCATAGAGGAACGTCTTACTTTTCATACAACCGGATTTGGGAAGCGACAAAAAGCCTATTTTGGAACCATCTAAATGATCATGGACTTTGTTTCGTATTATCCTAAATTCGGATAAAATGTCTGAATCCAAAGACAGCGCGTGTCTGTTCCCATGCCCGCTCGCCCAGCATGTCTTGTCTGAACGAGGTGATCGTCCTACAATAAGTCTTGCCTCTGGTCGCGCGTTGGGTCTTTTTCCTCCAGCGCAGATTCACTCGGGGCGCTGGTGGATTGGGTTTCCATGAAGTCCGACCCCGGTTCTAACCCGAAATCGCGCTGCACGGTTCTCACCCTGCCAAGTCGTTGGATTGATATCCTCCTGTTGGCTGGCCTAGCTGTCTTCACGAACACGTGCGCCACAAAACGTGAGATTCCGCCCACCAACGTAATTCTGATCACTGTGGACACCTTGCGGGCTGACCGACTGGGTTGTTATGGCAACACCTCGGTGGAAACCCCCGCCATGGACGCCCTGGCGCGCGACGGCGTTTTGTTCCGCCGCGCCATCGCCCAGGTCCCCCTGACCGCTCCCTCGCACGCCGCCATCCTCACCGGCACATATCCCGTATGGAACGGGATGCGGGATTGGACGGACCCGGGGATGCGAGCGGATGTCCCGACGCTGGCTGAGATCTTCAAACGCCAGGGCTACACGACGGCGGCGTTTGTCAGCGCCTTCGCGCTCGACTCGATGTGGGGCCTCAACCGCGGTTTCGACCACTACGACGATTGGTTTAGAGCTCAAGACTACAAGCTGGCCAAGCGGCAGAGTGTGGAGCGGCCGGCCGGAGACACGGTCGATCGAAGTATCGCGTGGTTGCAGCCGCGCGCAGCCGGTCCTTTCTTCCTTTGGCTCCACCTTTACGACCCTCATGCTCCTTACCGCCCGCCGGAACCTTTCAAATCCCGCTATCCAGGCCGCCCCTACGATGGCGAGGTAGCCTACACCGACCAAGAGTTGGGACGCTTCATGCAGTTTCTGAAGGGCAAAGACCTCTATTCGTCCAGCCTTATCTTGCTGACCAGCGACCACGGGGAAGCCTTGGGTGAGCACAACGAGCAGCAACACGGATATTACATTTACACCTCCAGTATCCACGTGCCGCTCGTGATGAAATTTCCGGCGACATTTGAGGCGGCACAGCGCTCGATCCCGCAAGTCGTTAACACTATCGACTTGGCTCCGACGATGGTTCAACTTTGCGCCCTACCCTCGTCCGAACTGCAGAGCTTTCAGGGTTACAGCCTGCTGACACTGGTGACCAAAGGCCCCGGCGCCGCGGCGCGGTATGGCTACTCGGAGTCACTCTACCCGCGCAGCCTGGTCGGCGCGAGCGGGCTCTTCGGGATTCGAACCGAGCGTTACCAATACATCCGCGCCCCGCGTGAGGAACTCTACGATCTCGATCAGGATCCCCTGGAGAAGAAGAACATCGTTCGCGAAAAGCCGGCTGTAGCCCAGGAGCTCCGCGCGGCCCTGGAGGCGACCTTGTCGAGGCACACCCGCGCCGACGACGCTCAAGCCGAAGGGCGTATCGACCCAGAGACCGCGGAAAAGCTGCGTTCGCTTGGATACGTCAGTCTCTCCGGAGCGAAGCGGCCCACCGTAGACGATGGGAACGCCCCCGACCCAAAGGATCTGATGGGGACCCACAATGAAATCATGCGGGCGATCGAGCTGGGTGACTCCAATTCTTTTCGCGAGGCTAACGCGCTTCTGGCAAAACTATCCATCACGCATCCGCGCATGTACCTCCCGCACTTTCTGCATGGAGAAAACCTGCGGGCGCTCGGAGACCAGCGCAAAGCGATCACGCAGTACAGGCGGGCGCTCGAACTGAACCCGTTTTCTGACCAGGCGGCGGTTGGCCTGGGAAACGCGGCTTACGCCGCCGAGGACGACCGCGAAGCATCCAAGGCCTTCGAGTTGGCGCTGCAATTAAACCCGCGGAATTTCATGGCACGCCTGGCCCTGGCGAAGGTTCATTGGCGGCTGAACCGCCTGCCGGAGGCGGCGAAGGAACAACTCCTCGTGCTCCAGGACCATCCAAACTTGGCGGAAGCGCACGCGGACTACGGCATTACTCTCGTGAGGTGGGAAAGGTATTCCGAGGCTTTGCCGGTATTTGCGAAGGCTATCTCCCTGGGTTATCAGGAAGCGGCGGGCTACAACTTCATGGCCAACGCCCTGATGTCCGAAGGCCGTGGCGACGAGGCCGTCCGGGCCTACGAACAGGCTGTTGCCATGGACCCGAAATACCCCACGCCCCTGGTCAACCTGGCCCTCCATTATCAGCAGAGTGGGGACCGTGAGAAAGCGCGCGGGTATTTTCAGCGGGCCTGTCGAATCAGTCCCGAGTTATGCCGTGAGCTGGCGGCGAGGTTTCGCTAGGCGGTGAGCAGAGCGGTGCGACACTTCCCAGGGGCGCTTCACCTTTCGCTGATCGGTTGGGCTTTGTGGCTTCATGCCGCCAACGCCGTGGCGTACTCCGCCCGTCCGCAGGAGACGAGGAGCGCGGAAGCGGTCTTCCAGGCCGCCCAGAAAGATATGCAGGCGGGTTTCTACTCCCAGGCGGAGGATGGCTTCCGAAAGGTTCTCCTCCTCGACCCGCGTTCAGCGGCTGGGTACGCGAATCTTGGCGTCGTCTACATGCGCACCAACCGCTTCCAGGATGCGGCGGAGGCCTTCCTGCAGGCGGCGCGCCTGGCCCCTGAGGTCTCCGGCCTTCACCTCAACCTCGGGCTCGCCTACATGCGCCTGAACAAGTACAAAGAGGCCATTGCTCCCTTTCACCGCGCTCTCGAACTCGAACCCGGACAAACCCGCACCCGCTATCTGGTCGGGCTGAGCTGCTACATGGCGGACGACTATCGCGCCACCGTCGAAACCCTGGAGCCGCTCTATCCCGAGTTCTCATCGCGGTTGGATTACCTGTACATCCTTGGCAGCGCTCAAGGCAAGATAGGGAACGAAAGGGAAGCCGCGCGGGTCTTCGACCAAATGTTCAAGGTGGGCGGTGACTCGCCACGCATCCACTGGCTGATGGGGAACGCCTTTCTCCGTCAGCA
>CAZTHM010000383.1:0-3823 GCA_964613505.1 uncultured Acidobacteriota bacterium
GGTCGAGCAGCCAGGTTCGAGCCGCGTCCTCGCCGGGAAGCCAGTCATGGCACGTCGCGTAGGCGAGCAGCGGCTTCCCGATCGCTCCTTGCCCAATCAGTTCGCGAGCGCGCTGCAGCTTGGGATAGCCCCGGCGGTAGTAGGCGACGCCCAGTGTTTTCGATAATGCCTCCGCCGCCTCGACCATCGAGCGCGCCTCGGCGCAGTTCATGGCCATGGGCTTCTCGCAGAGGACGTGCTTGCCGGCGCGGAGCGATTCGATCGTTTGCGGCGCGTGCAGAAACACCGGAGAGGCCACATAAACCGCGGTCACGTCCGGGGACGCGAGCGCTTCAGTCAGTGAGGTAAACGCCGTGACTCTATAGCGCGCCGCCTTCGCCGGGTCGCGCGTAACGATGCCCCAGAGCCGGCTGCGCGGCTCGCTCAAGATGGCGGGAATCACGCGCTTGGTCGTGATGTCGCCGATTCCGATGATCAACCAGTTCAACATGCCGAACATCTTACATCCGCGCGCAAGACCTCGCGCCTCAAGTGGAATCAGGTATCAGCCCGGCCGGTGTGCTTTCGAGTTCCGGCCTCCCGAAATGTGCTGTGCGAACGGAAACCGAACTTCCGCGCGTCGGCAGTATTCGTGTGTCACTCGGATGAGGGGAGCGAGGGGTCGAGTTCTCGAGCCCGCTTGAATTCATCGGCTGCGGCGTCCAATTCGCCTGCGCGCTTGAGTGCCAGCGCCAAGTTGTAGTGGCCCAGGGCGTATTCGGGTTTCAGGCGCAGGGCGGCGCGGAATTCTCTGACCGCTTCGCGAAGTTCTCCGCTTTCAAGCAGAGCCAGCCCAAGGTTGTTGTGGGCCTCCGCAAATTCGGGATGCGACCGGACGGCCTCTTGGAACTGCCGCACGGCCGAGGCGGCGTCTTTCCGGGCGAGGAACGCCAGGCCCAGATTAAGCCGCGCCTCGAGATAATCGGGCCGCAAGTCCAAGGCTTCGCGGAACTCAGCGCCGGCGCGGTCCAGATCACCACTCGCCGCCGCAGCAAGTCCACGGTTGTAGTGGGCTTCCGGCAAGTCGGGGGCGAGCGCGAGCGCCTTTTCGAACTCTTCGATAGACCCTGGGCGGTCTCCCGCCAGCCAAAGAGACTGTCCGAGACTATTGTGGGCTTCGGCGTAATCGGGCTGAAGTTCGATGGCTTTTTCAAAATTCGCCCGGCCATGAATCGCCCCGCCCTTTTGTTGCCAGGCGAGTCCCATCAAGTAATAGGCCACCGGGTTCTCTTTCCAGAGTTCGAGCGCCGCCTGCGCGTCCTTCAGGGCGGCGTCGGGGTTGTGCTCCTTGAGCCGCTCGGCGGCGGAAACCGTCAGACTCTTGGACTGTGCGAGGTCTTTGCGGAACTGGCTGAGTTGGGCGATTTCGCGGAGGTCTTTCGCAGCGGCGTCGCGATTGCCTTGCTCGCGCAGAATCACCGCGCGGTTGTAGCGCGCCTGTTCGTAGTCCGGCTTCAGTTGAAGAGCGGCTTCAAACTCCTGGAGCGCCGCCTGGGTTTCGCCCCTGCCGCGTAGCGCAAGGGCGAGTTGGTAGTGCGCCTCGGGGTCGCGAGGCGCCAGTCGAGTCGAATTCCGGAATTCCTGGAAGGCTTCTTCCGCTTTGCCCTGCCGGCGCAGAGCGACGGCCAAACGCAGATGCGCCGGAGCGAAGTCTGGCCGCAGGCGCACGGCCTCGCGAAAGTGGCCGACGGCGCCTTCTAGATCGCCGCGCTGGCCAAGCGCCAGGCCCAGATTGAAGTGTCCCTCGGCGGACTTTGGCTCGAGCTTCACCGCTTGACCCAGTTCGGCCGCCGCTTCTTCCAGGTTGTATTTCCTCAACAGCGCCACGCCGAGCGCGAGGTGGATCGGCGCGGAGCCGGACCGCAGCCGAGCCGCGGCGCGCAACGAGTCGATGGCAGAATCGAGCTCCCCGACTTCACCCAGAGCGATTCCCAGGTTGTACCGCGCCTCGGCATATGTCGGACGAAGATCCAGGGCGGCGCGGAATTCTCGGATTGCGGCGCGGTGGTTCCCTTGGCGTGCCAGGGCGATGCCTTGCTGATTGTGCTGGCGGGACTGCTCAACGGAATCTTTATTCTCAGCCCGTTGGGGCTGCTGAGCCTGAGCGCAGATGCCGGGCGCCTCCGCCGCCGAAAATCCCAGTAGGAGTCCCAGAAGGACGGCGGCTTTCCGGCCATCCCGCCAGAACTTCCGCGGGGCGGACCGATCTGTGACCGTGAGGTCGGGAAACATTCGCGGCCCCAGTCTAGCAAGAGTCAGGCTGAAAAAAGAAGGCGGTGCAAAGCTCGATAAGCCTGCACCGCCCGACAGTCCAAACCGAGTTTGAAAACTAGAAGTTGAATTTCAAGGCCAACTGCCCGATGCGGGGATAATCCCGCACACCGGACACCGTGCCGAAGCTGCCGGAGCTGAAATTGCCGCTCGGATTGTCGAACTGCGCGTGGTTGAAAAGGTTGAAGAACTCCGCGCGAAATTCCAGCGAGGTACGCTCCGTGATCTTCGTGGTTTTGTGAAGCGAGAAGTCCCAGATGTTCAGGCCGGGCCCATGGAAGAAGCGCCGGTTGGCGCTGCCAGGCACCCCGTAGGTGTCGCCATCCGGATTTTCCGAAAAGAACACATCGGAGGAAAAATACTTGTGATCGTCGGAAGCACGCGGATCGGAGAACTGGATCGGCTGGCCGGTGTAGTTGGGATGATCCACGCCGCCGCAACCGCAAAGTGAGTTGTCGCCACCTTCACTCATGGTGATGGGCAGGCCGGTGGTGAAGCGCGTGATGCCGGTGACCCGCCAGCCTTCCAGGAACTTTCGCGCGAACCCGGTGCTTGAACTGGTGAGCTTCTCCAAGGGCAGATCGTAGGTGTAACTGACGACGAAATTGTGGCTCATGTCAAAAGCTGAAAGTGCTTTGCTCAACCCGCGATTGAAGGGGTTGATGTTGTCGCCGAAGCCCGAGGCGTCGTCGAGCGATTTCGACCAAGTGTAGGCGCCGAGAAACCGCATGGCCCCGACCCTCTTTTCCAGGCTCAATTGCAGGGAGTTGTAGTTCGAATTGGCGACCGTTAGGGAATAGTTGTTGTTGGCGAAGTCGAGCAAGCCGTCGCTGGCGTAGCGCCCGGAGGTGATGGAGAACGGCCTCGTTCCGAAGCCATCCACGCCCAGCTCATAGTTGCCGTCGCCGTTGAGATCATAGATCTGATCCTGCCCACCGGGACCGCAGCCCTCATCGGGTCCGAGGAGCCGGCGAATTTCCCGGCAGCGGGCCTCGCTGCCCGGGTTGAAGGACGTCTGGGCAATCAAATGATGACCGCGCGTGCCCACATAGGAGGCGGTGAGGATCGTCGAATTGCTAATTTCACGCTGGATGCTGAAATTGAAGTGCTCGGCATAGGGAAGCACATTGTCAGTCTTGAAACCGGGTGAGCTGGCGATGGGCTGATATTGACGCCAGATGTCTGTGGCGCCAGGTTGGGGAATCGAGAAGGGGAACCGCTGCCCTGGGTGGTTGCCGCGGCGCCGATCTTTGTAGGGTTCCTCGAGATAGACCTCGGTGGGGCTGACATAGAAGAGCCCGAACGGTGCGTCGCCCACCTCGAAGAAGAGGGTTAGGTCCTCGACAGCCGTGTAGTACATGCCGAAGGCAGCGCGAATACTCGTCTTACCCGGCCCGCCGAAAATCTTGCCCAGAATCCCGTCCGTGAAGCCCGGTGAATAAGCGAATCCGACGCGCGGGCCGAAGTTGTTGTAATCGGTGGGCGCCAGTGTTTTGGGAATACCCGGATCACC
>CAZTHM010000384.1:0-3821 GCA_964613505.1 uncultured Acidobacteriota bacterium
CGCTCCTTGATGTTCGGCGAGAAAGCGGAACGCCGCAGCGCCGCGCCCATCTCCTCGGCCACGGAGTGGAAGAGGTTCTTGAAAATCTCGATTTCGGCAGCGTCGGCAGGCACAGTAGTCAGTTATCAGTTCTCAGTTGTCAGTAAGAGAAAGCTGTTCCAGGCGAACTCTTCTTCCGGGTCAATACCAGATTCAGAAATTCGTCAACTTCGCATTTCCATTCCGGTGGTACGACGGTTGTGGAGCTGTATTCCACAATTACCGCCGGCCCGCGAATCCGTACGCCAACTCCCAGCCGGTTGCGATCGTAGAACGAAGTCTCCCAGAACCGTGAGCCGAACCAGACGGGCTTGGTTTTCACCAAGGCCACACGCAGCGTCCCGCGCGTTGCGGCGCGGGGCCGAAAGGGTGGCTTGGGAATCGGAATCGTCAACCGCACGCGGAGGTTGACGACTTCCAGGGGACCCCCGCGGTGCGCGTATCCGTAAGCCTTCTCGTGTTCGCGGTGGAAGCGGGCGGGGAAGTCGGCGGCGAATGGAACCGTCAGTTCGTATGCCTGTCCCAAGGCGCGGAGGTCCAGATGCCAGGCCGCCTGTGCACGGTCGGAAGGGAAACCCTCGCGCTTCAATTGCGCGCGCCCCTCTGCTTCGAGTCTCGCGAGCCGGCGTGAGAGGTTCGCGAAGAATTCGGAAAAGCGCGCATCGCGCTTCTTTCTTTCGCCGGGGAGCGGCAATAGAACGGACAGGGAAACGTCTTTGACGATGTCGGAAATCAGGATGCCCAGCGCAGAAAACGCTCCGGGACTGCGGGGGACAATCACTTGTTTTATGCCCGTCGCGCGCGCCAGTTCCGCCGCGTGCAATCCGCCTGCGCCGCCGAAACAAACGAGGACAAAATCGCGCGGGTCGTGTCCACGCTCGACGGAGATGACGCGGAGCGCGCGTTCCATGTTGGCGTTGGCCACCGCCACGATTCCCTGCGCGAGCTCAAGGGTAGATTTAAACAATGAGCCCGACCTTCTAAGAAGAAGCCTGAGTGCTTGCTCCGCTGAACGCAAATCGAGCGAGTAAGTTCCACCGAGAAAGTAATCCGGGTCGAGCCTGCCCAACACAAGATTGGCGTCGGTCACTGTCGGCTGCGTTCCTCCCCGCCGATAGCAAGCCGGCCCAGGCGTGGCGCCGGCGCTTTCCGGACCGACGCGCAATGCACCGCCGGCATCCAGACGCGCCAGCGATCCGCCGCCCGCGCCCACCGAATGGACGTCTAGAATGGGCACCGCGACGGGCAAACCTCCGAGCGCCGTTTCGCTGGTTGTGCGCGGTTGACCTTCGGTCAGGCAGAGGTCGGTTGACGTCCCCCCCATATCAAAACTGATGGCGCGAGGAATCTTGAGCCGCTTCGCGAGCCACGCTGTGGCCACCACGCCTCCCGCCGGTCCGGAGAGAATCGTTCGAACCGGCTCACGAGCCGCGCGCTCCGCGGTGGTGATGCCGCCGCTCGATTGCATGACGTAAACGCGCCCGCCGTTTTCTTTAGCGATCGCATGTTGAAGCCGCTCCAAATACCCGCCCATGCGTGGCGCCAGGTAGGCGTTGATGACCACAGAGGATAGCCGCTCATACTCGCGAAACTCGGGAAGGATTTCGTGCGAGACCGAAACGGGGATTCCGAGCACGCGAAGCGCTCGCGCTACGGCCCGTTCGTGGGCGGGATTGGCAAAGGAAAAAAGAAAGCAGAGCGCGATCGATTCCGCTCCCGAGCCACTAATGCGGCTTTTCAAGCGCCGTAGTTCCGCCTGCGAAGGGACACGCAGAGGCCTGCCGTTAGCCGTGGTGCGCTCCATGACGCCGAAACGCCGCGCGCGCGGGACCAGCGCCGGATCGCGCGTTACGTTCAGGTCATAAAGCTTGGGGCGATTCTGCCGGCCGATTTCGATCAGGTCCTCGAAGCCTGCCGTGGTCACCAGCGCCACGCGCGCCCCGCGCCGCTCGAGCAGGCTGTTGGTGCCGAGCGTCGTGCCGTGAGCGATGTCAAGCTTCTGGCGCGGGCTCCCAGCGAAGATTTGCTGCGCCCCTTCCAGAATGGCGCGCGCTGCGTCGTCGGGCGTAGAGAAGACCTTGAGGACTCTAATCTCCGATGCGTCCACGACGACGCAATCCGTAAACGTCCCGCCGGTGTCCACACCAATGCGCATAGCCAGATTCTCAGGAGACGAGAGGCGCCGACTGAAATGACCGCCTATTTTAGCGGAACTGGGATTCTGAGCGAAACGAAGAAAGCGAGTTTGCTTTTGAGAAGGACGGGGGAATCGAGTTCTATCTCCAGCAAACGGAGGCGGCATCAGACCCCGAGGGGGAACGAGGCGTGGGCGGTGAGCAAGGTATCGGCGCGCAGTCCGGCACGCAGCCTGTGGTAGCCCGCCGCGGCGATCATGGCTGCGTTGTCGGTGGAGAGCTCGGGGGAAGGGAAGAAGACGGGCAAGGCGCAGGACCGGGCTGCCTCTGCGAATTGCCGTCGCAAAAGTGAATTGCACGCCACGCCGCCGGATACCAGGATCGTTTGGACGCGCGCCCTCTCCGCCGCGGCAAGGGTGCGTTCGACCAGGTCAGTGACGACAGCCTGTTGAAAGCTCGCCACTAAATCGATTGTGGCCTGCGAGCAGTGGGCGCGCAGATCTTCGGTTGTCACGCGTCCTGCGGTTTTGCGCCACGCCCGCCGTTCCTCCGCCTCGGTGGCGAGACCGGTTCCCCGCACGCGGTAGAGAACCGCCGTCTTCAATCCCGAAAAACTGAAATCCAGCGGGTTGCCTTTCATCTTGATGCGCCCGAACTCGACACCGTTAGGATTTCCGAAAGCCGACAGGCGGTCGATGATGGGGCCGCCGGGATATCCGAGCGCGAGAAGTTTGGCAACTTTGTCGAAAGCTTCTCCGGCAGCGTCGTCGCGCGTTTGCCCAAGGGGCTGGTAGGAAAAAACCGGATTGCCGCTCCGGTCAAGGATTTCCACCAGAAACAAGCTGGTGTGGCCGCCGGAAACAACCAACGTGACGGCAGGAAGTTCTGTTTTCGGTAACGCCGGATCGCCTTGTCGCGCCATCTCGTTTTCGAGGAGCACCGCGTGAATGTGGCCTTCCAGATGATTGACGCCGACCAGGGGTTTGCCGAGGGCCAGCGCCAGGGCTTTTCCGTAAACCAAACCGACGAGGAGCGAGCCAATCAGGCCGGGCCCCTCGGTGACGGCCAGGGCATCGACTTCCTCCAGAGTTACCGCGGCCTGACGCAGCGCCTCATCCACGATGGGGCGGATTTTCCGCAAGTGCTCGCGCGAGGCGAGTTCGGGAACGACTCCGCCGTATTTCTCATGGGTCGGAACCTGCGAGGCGACGACGCTCGATAGGATGCGCGCGCCGTCCGCGACCACGGCGGCCGCGGTCTCGTCACAACTGGTTTCGATGCCAAGCACTTTCATCACGAATGCCCTCAGGCCATGGTAGCAGAGCGCGCGGCTGACAGTCGAGAGTGGCGAGCTTGAGGTAGTGGTGCAGTTTGATATTCTTGGTTCTTGACTCCCCCTGGGCCTTCCGGCGATGGAGGATGGTTTAACTAACCACGTATGCCCAGTGAACGAACTGGTTAACCTGCTGGGAACAAAGTAATTAAAGCGGACTCAGAAGAAACTCCTTGACGCTCAGAGAAACCTTACGGTAACCTGCGCCGTCTAATGAGGTAGTAGAGGTGGAGCATGCCAGCCATTCGAGAATCCCGCTTAGCAGTTTGTTGAAAAACGCGATTTGACGATGGTTTCTTTTTTCAATTCGTGTT
>CAZTHM010000385.1:0-3798 GCA_964613505.1 uncultured Acidobacteriota bacterium
ATGTTCGCCGCCGCAGTGGACTCGCGGCTGGCGTGGGCGGCCTGCGTGGGCCCTCTAGCTTCCTACGGAGAGATCGCGCGGAGCGAGCTGTACGCTCAACCCGTCAGTTTGATGTTGCCGGGCGCGCTTCAGGATTTTGACTTGCCGGACGTCTTGGCGTCGCTCGATCCGCGCCCGCTGCTGGTGGTGAATCCCACGGACGCAGTGGTTCGCAAAATGGACGCGGCAAGAGCCCAGGAAGCCCTTGAACTGGTCATCCAGGCCTATCGGGACGCGAAGGCGTTCGACCTGCAGATCGTTCCGTTCGATTCGGACATCGATGAGGTTCTGAAAGCCTGGATTATTCAGCACTGAGCAGCCGTTTGGGCAGTCCTCATTGAGGAGAGTTGGAATGCGGAAGCGAGTGTTTGTCGTAATCCTGGCAACGGTAGGTTTCATGGCCTGGCGATCGCTGCCTGGCCAAGTAGCTCATCAGCACCACCCGCCCGAATCGGCAGAAGAGTACATCAAGGCCTTGGAAGACCCCAGCCGTGACGAGTGGCAGAAGCCGGACCTTGTCGTGGACAGTCTCGGGCTCAAGCTGGGTGACGAGGTGGCCGACCTGGGCGCCGGTTCGGGATATTTCACCATCCGATTGGCGCGCGTGGTGGGGCCGGCGGGAAAAGTGTACGCCGTTGATGTCGACCCGAAGTTACTCGAGTACATTGAGCAGCGCGCGAAGGAAGAACAGCTCGAAAACATTCAAACCATCCTGGCCGACCCTAACGATCCGAAGCTGGGCTCGAATTCGGTGGACCTGATCTTCATTTGCGATGTGCTCCACCACATCAACGACCGCGCCAAATATTATCCCCTGCTTTCTCGTGCGTTGCGGCCGAGCGGGCGGCTGGTTAACATCGATTTCCACAAGCGCAAGCTGCCCGTCGGCCCGCCCGAGGAAATGAAGATCGACAGAAAAGAAATGATCAAAGAGGCCGAAGCCCAGGGCTTCGAGTTGGTCAAGGAATTCGATATCTTGAAGTACCAGTATTTCCTCGTTTTCGAGCCGTAGCATTCGGGCCGCGATTTTTTCGGTTCTAATACAAACGCACTAATTCATGTTACGGGACTGTCTCTGTAGCGCCGCCATCCTGGCGGCTTAGGCCGGCTGGAAGCCGGCGCTACAAAGGGAGCTGTAACCTTACTTTGTACGTTTGTATTAGTTTGCTTTTTCCCGCGCGCTGCGCGAAACTCATGAGTCCGACCCCTCGCGAAAGTCAATCCCCATTCAAGGTGATAACTATGTCTTGCATCCGGCATTTGATCCTTTTCCTCACGTGCTTGCTCTGGGCAGGAAGCGCCGCAGCCGCGTCGCGGGCGGGCGTCAAAGTCTGGTTTGTCGATTCTCTCGTCAAAATCTTTCCCGGCGACGCTCCGGGGTCTCATCGCCTGGCCTCGCCCGAACTCATCGCGGCTCGCAACGGCCACGCCAGCCTGCAACTGGCGATTCGATCGTCCGCAGCGCTGAGCGGCGTTACGGCGGAAGTGATGAGCCTGAAAGACCGGTCCGGGAAAGCGCTGGCGGGCGCGGCGGTCCACCCCATTGGTTATGTCGTGGTCGGGACACACACCAAGAACACCCCGCCCGACGAACTGGTGGGTGAAGCGCCGGGCTGGTTTCCCGATCCACTCATCGACTTTCCCGTTGAAATCCAGGCAAACCGGACCCACGCGCTGTGTATCTCCGTGGCCGTGCCTGCCGATGTCGTACCGGGCGAGTATCGCGGTGACGTGGTGGTTCGAGCCGGCAGTCAGGAGCTGGCGCGCGCTTCGTTTCGCCTGCGCGTGATGTCCGCATTGGTGCCTGAGGCGCGAACGCTTAAGGTGACGAACTGGTTCAATCTCGGCGGTAAAACCTCAAAACAATTCTACGGCGTCGAGTTGTTTTCTCCCGAGTGGTGGACGCTGGTCGAAAACATCGCGCGCGTGATGGCTGACCATCGCCAGAACGTCGTCATCACTCCCTTGATGGAATTGACCGCGCCGCGCGTGGAGGGCGGGGAACTGCGCTACGACTTCTCGAACTTCGACCGCTGGGTGGAAACCTTTCGCAAAGCCGGCGTGATCGGCACTATCGAAGGCAGCCATTTGCTCGGGCGCAGCGGCGAGAGTTACCAGGGCAGCACGCAGGCCGACACCTTCCAGATCGTTGATGGAAAGGCCCAGAACGTGGCTGTACCTGCGGGCGACCCGCGCGCCGAACGCTTTCTCGCTGGTTTCCTCTCCGCCTTGAACGCCCACCTCGAGGAGAAGAAGTGGAAGTCGATCTACTATCAGCACATCCTCGATGAGGCGCACGGGCCGGAGCCGCCGGTCTATGCCCGGTTTGCCGGCTACGTCCGCCGCTACCTGCCCGGCGTGCTGACCATGGACGCCGTGGACGCCGAGCATATGCCCGCCGAGCTGAAGGAGAACTGCGACGTCTGGGTGCCGCAGCTCGGGAGGTTCGACGACCAGATGGACCTGCTCAACGAGCGCATGAAGAGCGGCCGCGAGGTGTGGTTCTACACCTGCCTCGTTCCCAACCAGCGCTACCTGAACCGCCTCATCGATTATCCATTGGTCAAAACGCGGCTCCTCCACTGGCTCAATTTCCGCTACGGGTTTAATGGCTTTCTGCACTGGGGATGGAATTACTGGAGCCCTGAGCCCATGAATGACACTCAACCTGTTATCAATGCCAACACGGAATTACTGCCGCCCGGCGATGCGTTCATCGTCTATCCCGACCGCGCGAACAAGTCGGTTTTCAGTTCAATTCGCCTGGAGGCCATGCGGGAGGGAATCGAGGACTACGAGTTGTTGCGCGCCCTGAAGACGAAGAACCCGGCGAAGGCGGAGCAGCTCTCGAAGGCGGTGATTCGCGACTTTACGGATTACGTGCGCGACCCGGCGGCGTTTCGCCAGCACGAGCGCGAGTTGTTGGAAGAACTCTCGAAAAACTGATCCACAGATTACACAGATTCCACAGATTGCTTTTTCCAAATCTGTTGAATCTGTGTAATCTGCGGATTGGATACCAGCAGCCACGCGCCCCCAACGAGCGCCGGCAACAGCGCCGAGAAGATGAATATCAGCAAGCCCGCATTGCACGCCACTGCTGAGGGAACGGCGTAGTGCGCCAGCAGCATCGCGGCCACGCCTTCGCGCGGCCCAATCCCGCCCACTGAAATCGGCAGCCCGCCCGCCATCACAATCCACGGGAAAGTGGCCAGCACGGCCGTGAGAGGCACCGGCTGGAATGCGCAGAGGAGAAGATAGAAAGTCAGCATGTCGATGGCGGTTGACACCAACGCCAGGGCCGCGAAGGGAGCGGTCGGGATAGTTTCGACGGTTTTGGCAGCCTCGAGTAGTTTCTCCCGGAATCCGGCTTTCCACCAAGACATGTCGGCGACGCGGACCACCAAAGCGGGAAGGCACATCGCCACCGGCAAAAACGCCAGCCACACACCCAGCGCAAAAACCCCATAAGGTCGCGGCTTGAAGGCGAACGCGCCGATCACCGCCCAGGAGCCCAGCGCCCAGATATCGAGCGAACGGTCGAGGATGTTAAGCAGCAGCACGGCTGCTCGGTCCGAGGGAGCGGCGAACAGGCAGCGGCCCCACTCGCCGATGCGGCCCGGCGTGACAACGCTGAGCGTGAATCCTCCCAACAGCCACCGGGCGGAATCGCGGTGTGAGACCTCTACGCCACCGGCCTCGAGCAGCCGGTGCCAGCGAATCCAGCGCGCGGTCAACATCGCAAAGACGCACCCGAGC
>CAZTHM010000386.1:0-3774 GCA_964613505.1 uncultured Acidobacteriota bacterium
TAGATGTCCTTCCAATGAATCCTTGCGCCGCCCCCCGTGTGGAGCTGCAGGCCGATCACGCCATCGAAGAAGCGCGGCGCGGGGTCGCGGAAGTCCACGATCTGGATGCCATTCAGCCGCGTGACGACGTGGCGGCCCGCGATGGCGATTTCCAGTTCGTTCCATTCGCCCTGCTTGAAAGCGCGGACGCTCTCCGCCGAGTTCTGGGCAATCCAGGCGCGCCAGCCGCTCTCGTAAATCCCGCCCGTGTCGCGGTCGGGATCGACTTCCACCTGCGTGCCCTCGATGTCGGGGCCGTATTCTCCTTCGCCGATAATTCGCGAACGGAGGAAGACGCCGTAATTTCCTTTGCCGTCGCACTTGAATTTCACGCGCAGCAGAAAGTCGCGGTAAGTCTTCTCCGTGGTCAGGTAACCGTACTTGTTCGCCCCGCTCTCGGCGAGGATTTCGCCCTTCTCCACCCACCACTTCTCGTTGCCGTTATTCTTCCAGCCGCTCAAGTCCTTGCCGTTGAAGAGCGGCACCCAGCCGCCTCCCGCTGGAGCCTGGGCGAGCGCCGAACCTGCAATTAAAAGGGCGGTAACCAGTAACATGGCTCGGGCTTTCATCGTGAGACTCCCTCTCGCACAGGAGATAACGTGTCCTGGCCGTAATGTCCAGGTCCTATCCTTTAAGCAGGGGCACACCTTATCACAAGGAACCCCGCAGAGAGAAGAAAAGGTGAGGAGTCCGAAGGCGGAATCTCGGTCCTTTCGAGTCGCCTCACAGCTTCGAATTCGAAAGCCCCGGAACCCACTTCACGGCATTGGTGTGATAGAGCTTCTTGAGCACCGGTTCGGGCAGGGCCAGGCCGCGAACCGTGCGGCCGTTGTAAGTCAAGGTCTCGTCGGTGGCAAAGAATTTCCAATCGCGCGCATACTCGTCTTCCCAGCGCTTCACGGCTTCGGCGGGATTGTCCCACGGCATCAACACCAGATCTGTTGCGTAGAGCACTCGGTCCTGATACTTGATGAGGAATGCGCGCACCTTCTCGCGCGGCTGGATCATCAGGTAGGGAATGCGCGCCGCGGTATCCACGGCAAAGTTGGGGTAGAGGTCGAAGCGCTTGGCGATTTCGCTGACGTCCACTTCCATGCTGCCCAGGTGGGCGCCTACGAAGCGCAGCTTGGGGTGGCGCTTTACCAGGCGGTCGCGCGCCGCAAGAATAGTTTCCTTCGAAGGCCGCTCAGGGTGCAGGTACATGTGCCATTCGGGGTAGGTTTTGTAATAGCCGTAGTCGGGGTTGGCGGGGTCGAGCGGCTGCCAGGCCGAGGTGGGCTCGGCGATGTGCGCGATGACCGTTTTGTTGTGCGCCTCAATATCCTGCATGATGCGGTCGAAGACCGGATCATCGGGCATCAGGTAATTCCCCGACTTCGATTTCAATTCCATGCCGATGTTCTTGTAGATCTTCACCGCCACCGCGCCCTTGTCGAACGTTTGGTTGAGTAGCTTGATCGTGCGGTCCACAAAATCCGGCGACTCCCAATCCTGCGGGTCAAAGGTGGAACAGAAGATCGCGCGGCCGTGGCTGATGTGTCGGACCTCCAGCGCCGTGGTGTGCTGCCACTCGCCGTCCCCGAAGCCCTTCTCGTGCTTGTCCACGACGCAGATGTTGACAAAGCGCAGATTGAGCCGGTCAAACAGCTTGTAAAACTCCGGCGCGGTATTGAACGCGTGCGCGTGGGCGTCGATGGGTGCCATCGAAGCGAGCGAAGGCGCGGAGTGCTGGGCCCAAACCAGAGCCCCACTCGCGCTGGCGAGGAGCGCAGCAAGCATCAGCAAATTCCGATTCTTGATTTTCACCTTGTCCTCCTGGCGGCGAGAGCCGGGCTGCCGAAGGCGTCAACTTATCACGACCCGGTGGCCGGTGGAAGACACTCTCCCCTCGAAACCCGATTTGACATACAATTCCCGCCGACTCGGGCGGCAAGCAGATTGGCTCCGGAGGGCCGGGAACAGGCGCTTCCTGACTCGTCACTTGT
Source organism: uncultured Acidobacteriota bacterium (assembly GCA_964613505.1). Lineage (GTDB taxonomy): Bacteria > Acidobacteriota > Terriglobia > UBA7540 > UBA7540 > CAZTHM01. The sequence goes on from CAZTHM010000386.1 coordinate 2,025, forward strand.
CACCCGTCACTTGTCACTGCTTGAGCAAACGGAGGCACTCATGAAAGAACTCGGCGTAGGAATTATCGGCACGGGTTGGGTGGCAGGGGCGCACATTCGGGCGATCGAGGCAAACCCACACACGGAAGTTTGTGGCATGGTCAGCCGGGACAAAGCGCGCGCCGCCGCTCGGGCAGCGGAACTGGGTCTCACCCGCTGCCGGGCCTACGATCGCCTGGAAGAGATGCTCAACGATCCCGCCATCCAAATCGTTTCCATCGCCACGCCTCACCATCTTCATGTCGAGCAGGGAATCGCCGCCGCGAAGGCGGGGAAACACATCATTCTGGAGAAGCCCGTGGCGCTCGACCTCCATGGGTTGCGCGCCCTTCAGGCGGCGGTGCGCGCGGCCAAGGTGAAAACCGTGGTCTGCTTCGTCCTGCGCTGGAATCCGCTCTTCGAGATGATCAAGACTTTTCTTGCCCAAGGCGCCATCGGCAATCTCTTCCTGGCGGAAGTTGATTACCTGCACGGCATCGGCCCGTGGTACGCCCAGTATGATTGGAATATTAAGAAGGCCGTTGGTGGGAGTAGCCTGCTGACCGCCGGCTGCCACGCCGTGGACGGGCTGCGGTGGTTCGTCGGCAAGAAGGCTGTGGAAGTGTTCGCTTATTCCAATTTCAGCCCGAAGAACCCTCTGAGTTACGAATACGAACCCAACAGCCTCACGGTGGTCAAGTTCGACGATGGGACGCTGGGCAAGGTGGCTTCCTCGGTCGAGTGCCGTCAGCCCTACATTTTCAACATCCAGCTCGTTGGCGACCAGGGGACCATTCGGAATAACCAGGTGTTCTCGACCCGCTGGACGGGACAGAAGGGCTGGGCGACGTTCCCCACTATCCTGCCCGACAGCGGGGACGTTTCGCACCATCCCTTCGCCGACGAGGTCAATCATTTCGTAGACTGCATCCAGAACAATCGCGAATCGCACTGCAACCTGGAGGATGCCGCGCTGACCCACGAGATTTGTTTCGCCTCCCAAATCTCGGCGGCCGAGAAGCGGCCCGTGGCTCTGCCCCTTTGACGTTTCAAGGCCTGAATCCTTCTTGGGGAGCAGAGCAGCAACATCGTCGAGAAGACAGTGGCAGTTACGAGGAGCTGAAAACTGACAGTTTGTCGTTATCTTGGGGCTTTGCTACCCCCAGGCCGTAGAAACCTGCAAGAAACTACACAGCGGGTATGTTAGAATTGCAGAGACTGGTTCCCTGGAAACAGGCTATGTGTTGTGTTATCATCGTGTTAGAACCATCGAGGTTTGGCTCCTTACGTGCTATTATCCCGATATCCAGCTTTGGACTAATAAGGCGGAAGTATGGGAAGTCTTGGGAGGAAACAAATGAGTAGAGGAGTTCTTAAGTCGAGCGTAGGGTTGCTCTGTGTATCTGCGGCTGTGCTCACGCTGATAAGTTGTGGTGGTGGAACGACTTCCACGCCGACGCCGACGGCCAAGACGGGAGCAATCACGACCAGCATTAGCGATCCACCGAGCTGCGCGTTTGCTTTCGACAATGTCTATGTCACGGTCACGAAAGTCACGGCCAACATTTCCGGTACGGCGGACGAGAGCGCCAGCGGCTGGGTGACACTGGTTGATCTCACCGCCAATCCCAAACAGGTTGACTTGCTGCACCTGGCGGGCTCGGGCACCTGCGTGCTTAGCCAGACGCTGGGTTCGACCAGCGGCCTGCCGCCCGGTAAGTATGGACAGATC
>CAZTHM010000387.1:0-3774 GCA_964613505.1 uncultured Acidobacteriota bacterium
AATCGTAGCCGGGCCGCCAGACAGGATGGGGCGACGTTGCGTCGAGCGTTGCGACTCTTGCCAGCGGCTTCACTCCGACGAGGCCGCAGGCCTCGAGTATGCTAGGGCCGAGGGCGGCGGTTGCAGCTATGACAAGCGCGAACGCGTGCTGTGGACTCCCGCATGACGTCGAAACCAGAGGCCGTCTCTCTCGTCCGGAGCCCCTGGACCGAAAACTTTAAGAAACTTCTTTCACTTGTCGATCAAAACCTGCTTATAGCCTGCCCCTTTGTCAAGCGCTTCGCCACGGAGCTCATACTGGCCCAACTTGATCAACGACAGCTTCGAGAGTCGGTGCGCCTCCGTCTCATCACAGATCTACGGCCCGAAAGCACGCTCGCCGGTTCGATGGATCTCACGGCTCTAATCGAACTTGGGAGGAGCATACCTGGGTTCGAGCTTACGCACCTGCCAAGCGTTCACGCGAAGGTATATGTTGCGGACTGTAAGATTGCAATTGTTACATCTGGCAACCTGACGCAGTCCGGCTTACGCGGAAACGTCGAGTACGGCGTTGCACTAGCAGACGGCGATGTGGTCAGGCAAGTGCGGTCAGACTTGGAAGGCTATGCGTCGTTGGGCGCGAACGTGTCCATCGAGGATGTCGCGGCACTTGCGGCCGAAATGGAGGACCTAAAGGCGCTCTATCAGCAGGCAGAAAGATCGGTCCGCGCACAGGCGCGGCGAGCATTCAGGGAAAAACTTACGTCCGCCCATGTCCGACTTTTGCGTCACCGGGCAAAGGGGAAAACAACCCACGCAATTTTCTCAGATACCATCAGGTTTCTGCTCACAAAAGGGTCTTTACCAACGGAGGAACTCCACCCCCTGATTCAACTGCTTCACCCCGACCTCTGCGATGATTCCGTTGACCGCGTCATTGACGGCGTGCATTTCGGAAAGAAGTGGAAGCATTACGTCCGCAATGCGCAGCAATACCTGAAACGACACGGCGAAATTCGATTCGACGGTGCACGCTGGCACATGACCCAAGGAGCTTAGGGTCTTTAGGCATCACGGCCCTCGTCGCACCCTTTCGCAAGCGACCGTGGTCCGGGCTTACGAGCCCCAACGGGGCGAACTATCGCAGCCCAGGCCAACGGCCTGGGTAAAGGGAATCCAATCTATCTCCATCCAAGAGCCCTGCAGGGGCGACCCAGGGGATTCAACATGAGCCAATCCCTCGCCAAACTTTATGTTCATCTTATATTCAGCACGAAACATCGCGAGCCGCTCCTCTTGTCGCCCCTGCGAGGACAGATGCACGCATATTTGGCGACTGTCCTGAAAAACCAGGATTCGCCTGCCGTAAAGATCGGCGGCACGGGCGACCACGTTCACATTCTCTTTCGCCTCTCGAAGAATTGCTCGCTTGCGAAAATCGTCGAGGAGATCAAGACGAGCTCTTCCAAGTGGGTCAAGACGCAGGACGGAGCCTTGAAGAATTTCCATTGGCAGAGCGGCTATGGAGCTTTTTCAGTGAGCCCGGCGGATGTGCAGGCGGTTGCGGAGTACATCGCGCAGCAGGAGGCGCACCATCGGGCCGTGAACTTTCAGGACGAGTATCGGAGGCTGTTGGAGAGCCATGGGATTGAATTCGATGAGCGGTATCTGTGGGATTGAAAATTGGGCTGATTAGTCCGCCCTTGCAGGGCTGGAGCCCAGAAGCACTCCGCTAACCCAGGCCGTTGGCCTGGGCTGGATTATCCCGCCCCTTCGGGGCTGCGGAATATGACACCAAATCCTTCACGCTTACGGCAACCAGTGCGCTGTCACACGGGTACAAATGCGACTTGTGGATGCAGCTCACATCCTGCCTGTCGGCGCCCCCCAAAGCTCAGACCACGTCAGGAACGGCATCGCTCTAGCCCCGACATACCATCGCGCATTCGACAACGGCCTGATCTACCTTGATGACGAATGCCGGATGCACATTAACACGCGAGAGCTTCACAGGTTCGAGCAGATGAACCTTCACGGGGGTCTGGAAACCTTCCGCGCTCCCCTCGGAACAGTTTTCCTCCCGCCCGACCCAGCACAACGACCAGCAATTGAATATATCCGGCGCGCAAACCGTTTTCGTGGAATCGCCACGTAGGGCGGGCCGCACGGGGTCGGGCTAGCCTCGACGGACCAGGTGCTCTACTCGTGGCCGGATCGGCTAGCGGACTGGCTGACGGCTCTTAACCGCGAGCGAAGGCACACCGCGGCAAAGTAATCGGACTAAACCCGAGAGCGAAACCGGCCGATGTCTAGGTGAAAGTGCGCTGAGGGGGGGCACGCACAACTGCGACAAAATGTCACTTTCCGCGCTGGGTACTGGGCCGCAAGCGGCCGGGACACTATTTCGGTTGCCGGCAAAACTTCAGCCTAGGAAATAAACAACTTGCTCCGTCTTTCTGCGCCAGCGCAAGGCCTAAAGTGACTTTCAGCAAGCATGGGATGGCCCGTTGCGTGCTGGTTTCCTTGTGATAAAGCCGCCGTGGGGAGAACATTATGCCCGAACAGACGCATTGGTTTGGAAGCTTCCTGTCGCACCTATCGCCGCGCGTGCAGGAGAAGGTACTGGCGTTGGGTGAGGCGTTTCATTACGTCGAGGGTACCACAATCTTTCACGAAGGCGACCCGAGTCTCTATCTCTACATCGTCAAGAGCGGGCAAGTGGCGATTGACGTCCATGTGCCGTCGAAGGGCCGGCGGTCGATTATGACGGCGGGCCCCGGCGACCTGTTCAGTTGGTCGGCGCTGGTGGAGCCGCGGATTGAGACCGCCGCGGCACGCGCCGTCGAGGAGACCGAGGCCCTGGGCATCAAAGGCGGAGCGCTGATGGATTTGTGCCGCGAGGATACCGGCCTGGGATTCGAGGTCTATCACGAACTGGCGGAAGTAATCAGCGCGCGCCTGATCGCCACCCGTCTGCAATTGCTGGATGTATTCGCCTAGGGCCAGGAGGAGTTGCGATGCCCCCCAATCTCCCGCGGGTTTCCGCCAGTGTCGCGATGCCCACGCCCGGGCTGCAGCAGGTCTTTGACAACCTGCGCGCTGCCGGCTTCTCACTCATCGGCCCGAGGGTTCGCGACGGGGCCATCGTGCTGGAGGAAATCGAGCGGCTCGACGACCTGCCGTTCGGCTGGAGCGATGAGCAAGAACCGGGGCGCTACCGGCTGAAGAAGGTTCCTGATCGGGAAGCACAGTATTTTGGTTTCTCGGTCGGCCCGCATTCCTGGAAGCAGTTTCTCCATCCGCCGCGGCTTCGCCTCCTTTCGAGCGAAAAGAATAACGGCAGTTGGGTTTTCCGGACGCCGCAAGAGCCGGTCCCGCACTACGCCTTCATTGGTGCGCGCGCCTGCGACCTGGCGGCGATTGGGATTCAGGACCGCGTCCTGATGGGCAGCGACTTTCGCGACCCTCACTATGCCGCGCGGCGCGAGAACGTCTTCATTCTGGCGGTCAACTGCGGCCAGGCGAGTTCGAGCTGCTTCTGCGTCTCGATGAAGACTGGCCCGAAGGTGAACGGAGGCTTCGACCTGGCGATCACCGAATTGCCCGACAGCTTCCTCGTCGAGGTGGGCTCGGAGGCGGGCTCGGAGATGCTGGGCAATGTCCCGTGGGAGGCCGCGACGGCCTTCGATCTGGACCGCGCGGCGCGGGTGGTCCAGCAGGCCGAGCGGCAAATGACCCGGCAGATGCGCACCGACGACCTGCCGGGGCTGCTCTACGAGAACCTCGAGCACC
>CAZTHM010000388.1:0-3771 GCA_964613505.1 uncultured Acidobacteriota bacterium
GTCGCCTCGGGCGTGGGCCCTTGTTTCTTCGCGACACGGAAGAGCGGATACGACTTGCGGATCTCTTCCGCCCAGCGCACCGCCTTGGCGCGCAGGTAGGGTGAATCGGAATCGTGGTACCGTTTCCAGCCGTTCAGCCAGACCCCGACCGACCTCAGGATCGACGGCCCGAGCGTGCGGAAATCCGTCTCGAAACACTCGCGCTGCAGCGCCTCGATTTCATGTGGCGCGAGCGTGGGATGGGACACCATCGCCGCAAACCCGTCGCAGGCGCGGTAATATCGCTCCGGGTCTTCGACGAAGTGACGATGCAACCGGCCTTCCTTCATCACGCGCTCGAAGAACGGTGTCCCGGGCGTGGGGCCGTAAATGAGGAACTGCGCGAGCGTGGGCTTCAGGGCCAGAAGGTCGGATAACTCTGCGCGGATAATATCGGTTGTCTGATAATCAAATCCTACAATCATCGAAGCGAGAATGCTGATGCCGTGCGAGATCAGCTCCGGGATCAACTCCTCGATGGCGCGCCCCTGCTGCTTGGCAAAGCCCGAGCGTTTGCCCTCGAAGCCCACCCAGACGCCGTCGATTCCGGTCTCGAGCAGCTCGCGCGGCGTCAGACGGCTGAGCGATTTCACGGTGGCGAAGGCGAAGATGGAGACCGGGGTGCCGCGCCGCTGGACGAGCTCGCGCAGTCGGGTGGCGCGATCCTTGGCCACCAGGAAATCCTCGTCCATGATCGCCAGGTTCATCTTCGGCTCGACCTCCAGGTAGCGCTCGATCACCCGGAAGACATCGTCGCCGGTCGGCAAGAGGCGAAAGTGGCGGCGTCCGAAGAAGTGCGAGGTGCAGCAGAAATCGCAACCGTGCGGGCAGCCCAGTCCCGCGAAAATCATCCCCGTGCGCTGGACCGGAATCGACAGGACGCGCAGCGTGGTTATCACGAGGGGATGATCGTAAGGCAGCGGGCGCGGCGGCTCGTCCAGCAGGGCGCGGAAAAAGCCAACACCCTCTTCGCGGCAGATGACGTCGCCGTAAGGCGCCAGGGTCCGGTCATCCAGGACGGTCCCGTAGCCGCCCAAAACGATTCGAGCCGCCGGGGCGAACTTGCGCACCAGCGCCACGACTTTCTTCATCCCTTCAAACGTCGCTAATACAAACGAAACGCCCACGAACTCCGGACCCTTGCGCAGCTCGCGGACCAGTTCCTTTTGGGAAGGGTAGTGCAGAACCACGGCCGGCGCGTCCAGGTTCTCGGCGATGTAGTCGAGGGCAAAGGTAAAGTTGTTGGAGCGCGGGCTGAAGATGCCCTGGGCGCGCGTGATCTGGCCGTGCAGCACTTCGTAACCCACGCTCGGTGCGTCGCCGTGCGCGGGGCCCAGGGGGCGGCAAACGCTGGTGAGCAGGACTCTCATGCGGCCAGGGGTCGCGTCGCGGCTCTGGTCGGAACTCGACGTTGGAGTGAGCGTGCTGTCAGACTCTCGGCCTATGGTCGGAAACATATTCACCTATTTGAGTTGGATTTTGCGGAAGGCGGCCCATAAACCGTGATGCAACACGGGCGGCACGCAAACTTCCGCGCGGTGGCCCTGGGAGTTGCGTCTCCACGGCCAGCGCATTCGGTCTTGCTCAGGGCGAGAGGACTTGCTATGGGCAGCGCCTCGAACGCTGCGGCATGGGTCGAGCCTCTGTCGAACACGCCTGCGGCAACCTCGTCATCCTGCGATTGCATTCGGACGATGCAATCGCACCAGAGGCTGCGCCGCATTGGCTGGAGGGTAGCCTGCGCCCCTCCACTTGAGAACTCTTACAACATGCTCAGACTTGCCTGTGTCGTGGGCTTCACAATGGCAGTCAAGAACCTGCGAGCCACCAAAGCCCGCCCAAGACTATAAATCAATTCGCCTGGAATTACGACAATTTCCGCATCCGGCCAGGACATTTGGACGGGCGCGCGTGTGGGGCCAAAGCTCCCGACTGCGCCGGGACAGATTGCCCCTGGTCAAGGCCACGCCAAGCTGGTAACCGCGGTCAATGCACAATTTGAATTGACCGCGGGTTCGTCGTCAGGCAGAAGCCGCCGCTCCCTTCCTGCGTCAGGGCCGGCTCCGAGTCCGCCACAAAAGGGCTACGGCGTGCTGCGGCGGGAGAGTTCTTCCTCCAATTGCAGGATGGTGCGGTCGAGCCAGGCGAGGAGGGCTTGTTGGGCGGCGTCGCGGTCGCCCTTATCTTCGAGTGTGGCGATCGTCTCGCGGCTCTCGGTAAGCGGAATATGGTGGCAGGGGATGTCCTCTTCCAGGCGCTCGTTGGGAACGAACTCCCAGAGCAGGCAATCGCTGCACGGATGGCGGCGCACGCTCTGGCCGACGTTCAAGCAGGTGACGGAGTCGCGAAACAACTGCTCGGCCTTGGCCGGGGTGCGCACGGAGCTTCCGTAGCCGCCATCCTGGAGGATGCTTCGTTCCAGCTTCAACTGCGCGATGATGTCGCGAAGGTCGTCCGCCATGGCTCGCTTCCCGCCCCGAGGCCCGAGGGCCCCGCAAGAACTGGTTGATGCTTTGGGTTCCCTGCCGCTCCATCTTATCGCGAAGAAGACGGGCCTTCAACCTCTTTTGGTACGGTCCCTCTGCATGATCTGAGCGCCTAGCCACGGCACGGGGTGTGCGCTGTGGCTACCACTCCCACCTGCCACCTTGAGCCCGTTCAGCGGGCGAAGGGTCTGCAGTTGGCTCACCCTGGAAATGATTCAGCTTCTTTGTCCGTCGGCTGACGGACTCAGAATGGCCGGCCATCGAGTGTGTCACTTATTTCGGTTACACGACACTAGGCGCGTAGCGCCAGGGCGCGGCGCGGGTTGTGGATGATGAGCGTTTTGATTTCGTCTTCGGTCACGCCGGCCCGGCGCAGGGCGGGGAGGAACGCGGTGAAAAGAGTCTCGTAGCCCCGAAACTCGCCTCCCTGAGGCTCGCCGACGTGGTACCAGCCGGCGTCCTGCGAAATCAGGACCTGGCGGAAGTGGCCGGCGCGCTTCATGCCCAGAACCAGTTCCACGTGCCGCCCAATCGAATCAGGCGAGATGCCGTCGAACTCCACCCAGGCGCCCAGGGCGGCGGCGCGCTGGTGATAGCCCGGGTCGGACTCGTTCTGAGCGTGCACCCAAATGAACGCCGACGGGTCAACATTTTCTTCTTTCAACACGGCGAGCTCGGCCATCGCCGCCACGCCGTCACCAGTGTGCGAGGCTATACCGAGGCCGGTGCGCCGGTGGGCGCGGGCGGCGGCGCGCACCAGCTTGGCGTCAATCTCGGAGAGGGGGCCGGAGTCCACACCGATTTTCATGATCCCGGGGCGCACATTGCCGGGAGGGATTCCGTCCTCAAAATCGCGCGCCCAGCGCATGGCCAACTCGTCCGCGGTCTCCTTGTAAGCCAGGGCCGGGACGTACTTGTCATCCGCCGCGCCATAGAAACCCGTGGTGGTGATGATGTTCAGCCCGGTAGCTTGGGAAAGACGGCGCAACAGGCTGGCGTCGCGGCCGATGTATTCCGGCGTGCATTCGACCAGAGTTTGGCCGCCGGCGGCTTTGAGCTTCTCCAGGTGGGGCAGGGCTTTCTGAAACACTTCCTCGGGATCGTAGCGGCCGGGCGCGATTTCTGCGGCGCCGATAAAATCCACCATCACGTGCTCGTGCATGAGAGTTCGGCCCAGCACGCTGGCGGGCACCACGACGAGAACCGTCATGACGCGGGCCTCGGATTTCTGCTGCGAGGCGAGAGC
>CAZTHM010000389.1:0-2874 GCA_964613505.1 uncultured Acidobacteriota bacterium
CACTTCCCCATTTTCGAAGAACTCGACCGCTTCGGCCTGATGATGATTGAGCAGCCGCTGGCGCGAGAGGCGCTGGAAGAGCACGCCGAGTTGCAGCGCCGCCTGCGGACGCCGATTTGTTTGGACGAGTCGGCGGAAAGCCTGGAAGCGATCAAAACCATCGTCCGTCTGGGCAGCGCACGAATTCTGAACATCAAAGTCCAGCGGATGGGCGGGCTTTGGCCGGCGCGCCAGGCTCACGACGCGGCGCAGGCGGCGGGAATCCCTTGCTGGCTCGGGACGATGCCCGAACTGGGAATCGCTTCGGCGCAGGGCTTGCACCTGGCGACGCTGCCCAATTTCACCTTTCCAACCGATGTCGAGGCTTCTTGGCGGTGGTATGTGGATGATATCATCGCGCCGCAGATTGAAGTGACGCGCGAGGGCTGGATCAACCTGCCCGGCGGCCCGGGCATGGGTTACACCGTGGATGCCGGGAATCTCGCGCGCTACCGAATCCGGCTGGAAGAGTTCCGGCTGTGAATCACCGGATTCCCCGGTTGCCTCGGCGGGGCGTGGAAGCTTCGGCGAAGTTGGCAAGGGCCTCAGCGCGCGCCGCGAATGCCAGGAGGTCTTGAAGCGCCAGCTCCAGCGCCAGCCGCCGATAGGGCTGGCGTGGAGTGCGGTGGGCCAGCGACTCCGACATCTGAAGTTGAAGGCCGTGGGCGCCCTCCCAAAGTTCATGGAGGTCTTGAGCGAATTGATGTATGTTCACAAGTGCCACCTCGGAGGGCGCGGCCTCTTCCTTTTGGGCGCCGCGCCCGATAGGCGAGGCCGGGCCGCCGTGGCCCTGGCTCTACTCACAACCTGCATCGGCACTCCCACGGTGGAACTTGAGAAGGCCGCACAGAATCAATTTCCGTTCGAGAAGCTTCGAGGTTGAGCGATCGGGTCAAGCAAGGGGTCCGGATGTCCCGCGGAGAATTGCAGTGCCCGCAGGGCAAGCTCGTCTGACCTGCCGGCCAGGTGCGCGAGATCGTTTTCCAAAGCACGCGACAGGCACGCCTCCCCAAAGCCCATGAAAGCTGCCTCCCGGGCAACTTGGCGGAGCAGACGATCGAGTGTGCGCAACTCGCGCGAGAACGCGAACAACGAAGCCGCGATCGCCGATCCCATTAGGATTTTTCCCTCCTCGCGGGCAATGCCTCAGCGAGGGTCGCGATAGCAGCGCCGCCGGGTGAAGGTTTGTCGGCACAGTCTCTTATGTTAACCTGCAAGGTTTCACCTCCCGCAGATCTTCGGCGGGGGTAACAGGGGTCATTCATACCATTTCAATCGAAGTATGTCAATAGTAAAGTTAGCGGAAATTCACTCGGGACTTGCGACGGCCATCCGAACCCTCCGCCGGCGGCTGGGGGAGACGCAGGAAGGGATGGCGCGACTGCTGGGCTGCACCCTGAGCGGCTATATTCAGTGGGAGAAAGGCCGACGCATCCCGGGTGGAGAGTGGCTCCTCAAACTGATGGCCCTTTGTCCGGACGAGGAAACACGCAGCCTCTTCGAGCGGCCCATCGACAGTTTTCGCAAACAGGTTGAGGGCCTTCCCTCGCACGTGCGAGGGGCCGCTGCTACCGGCTCCACCACGCCCCAGCAACGGCGTCAGGCCCGTGCCCTCGCTCGTGAGGCCATCGACATCCTCTCCGAGCTCGGCCAGGCTGGCTTTCGGCCTGCCGACCAGAAGCTCAAATATTTCGCCGACGAACTCAGCCGCGTTGCCGGTGACTTCAGCCGCGCCTTCCCTCGGCCCGAGTGAGAAGGTATGATGGAGCGCCCGAAGGAATTGCTGGCGGAGGCCATCCCCTATGACTCCCCTGACATCCGGTCAAGTTCAGTGTCGTCTCTGGCATGGTTTAATTCCCGCGGTGCCGGTTCCTTTCAAAGCCTCCGGCGAAATCGACGTTGCCGCGCAGGAACGCTACGTCGCCTGGATGTCCCAGCAGCCGGTGGCGGGCGTGGCGGTCTGGGCGCACACGGGCCGCGGCCTGCGTCTGAGCCGCGAACAGCGCATCCAAGTGCTGAAAAGCTGGAGCGCCGGACTGGGCGAGGGAAAAGTCGTGGTGGCGGGCGTGGGCGGCCTGCCCGAGCGCGCGGGAGAATACGCGGACTACCTCGACTCCGCGCAGGAGATGGCGCGCGATGCCCTTGACAATGGCGCGCAGGCCTTTTTGGTTCATCCTCCTCGCCTGTTTCATCACGTGGCCGACGATAAAGATCTTGCCCTAACCTACCACAAAGAACTGGCCGCAACGGGCGCGCCGCAGTTTCTTTTCTATCTGTACGAGGCCGCGGGCGGCTTTGCGTATTCAGCGGAACATCTCCGCGCGCTCTTCGCCCTGCCCCAGGTCGCGGGCATCAAGCTGGCCACGCTCGACAGCGTGATGAAGTTTCAGGAGGTCGCGAACCTGCTGGCGCGTGAGTTCCCCAAGCAGCTCTTGATTACGGGCGAGGACCGCTTCCTGGGTTACAGCCTGATGTGCGGCGCGCAGGCAGCCCTGATCGGCATGGGCGCCGCCTGCACAACTTTGCAGCAGCGCATGTTGAAGGCCTATTACGATGGAGAAACCGCGGCCTTTCTGGAACTCTCGCGCCAGGTCGACCTGCTTTCCCAGGTCACTTTCATTCCGCCCATGGAGGGCTACATCCGCCGGATGCTCTGGGCGCTGGTCCACCAGGGCGTGATCGGGCGCGAATCAGCCAACGACCCTTGGGGCCCAAAACTTCCGGAAAGTGAATTCGTCGAACTGGGCAACACGCTTCGCGCGCTCGGTGAACTTTAGGCTGATGGCGGCTGCCCCGGCGGCCGAAAGGCAGTCCATGGCCGATTGGACGCGGACC
>CAZTHM010000389.1:2884-3769 GCA_964613505.1 uncultured Acidobacteriota bacterium
CGCATGCTCTGGGCGCTGGTCCACCAGGGGGTGATCGGGCTCGAATCCGCCCACGACCCGTGGGGCCCGGCGCTGCCGGAAAGCGAGTTTGCGGCCGTGGGAACCCTGATCCGAGAGTTGGGTCAGACGCAATCAGGGACTTGACAAGGATACTTTCCTTGCTAGAGTAAGGAAGATGGCCAAGGTTACGAGCAAACTCCAGCTCACCCTGCCCAAGGCGCTTGCCGAGCGGTACGGCATCCGTCCCGGCGACCAATTGGATCTGGCGCCGGCCGGAGAGTCGATCCGCATGAACCCTCGGAAGCGTCCTGTGGCCGCGGACAATGTGGAGGAGCGATTGGGGCTTTTCGACCTTGCCACAGAACGCCAGCGGCGGCGACAGGCAAGGCGGCGGCGCTCGAAGCAGCCTGCGGACCGTGGCTGGAGGCGTGAGGACCTCTATACTCGTGGCCTGGCTCGCTGACACGAATCTCCTGGTTTACCGGTTCGACTACCGCTTTCCCGGCAAACAGCGCCGGGCAACGGAGATTCTTCGTCGTGGCATCCGGGAGGGGACCGTCCGGCTCCCGCATCAGGCGATCGTCGAGTTTCTTCCCGTGGTGACGCGTCCGCTGCCGCCCGGCGCACCTCTGCTGTTGCCAGAAGAAGCGCGGCGCGAAGCGGAGGAGTTCCTGAGGGAATTCACTGTCCTCTACCCGAACGAGTCCATCGTGCGCACGGCTCTGCGTGGGGCCGCCGCCTATCAGCTTTCCTGGTTTGATGCCCACCTGTGGGCGTATGCCGAGTACTATGGGTTATCCGAACTCTACTCCGAAGATTTCCAGCACGGCCGGCTGTAAATCTTCGGAGTAGAGTTCGGATAACCCATAGTACTCGGCATACGCC
>CAZTHM010000390.1:0-3768 GCA_964613505.1 uncultured Acidobacteriota bacterium
TGGAATTTCCAGTGCACGGGCCGGTCCGGAAACCAGCGGTGGTATTCGGCATAGAAATCCGTCGCGATGTTTTCCGCGTACCAGCGCAGGTCGTTCTTCAATAGGAATTCGGGCGGAGTTTTCGCCTTGCCGCTGTACATGCCGGCGCTGATCCCAAATCGTTTTAGCTGCGCGTAGTGCTCAGCCGAGCCGTCCTGCCACATGATGATCTGGTAGTCCCACCATTTCCGGTCGGGCGGGCGGGCGACGAACGAAGTCCGGGCGTCTTCTTCGCGATGGTCTTTTTCCCCTTTCCTATTGAGCCCCTCGAAAGTGAAATGCACGCTCAGTTCGTTGCGCATCGCAACGGCGCGCCGCAGGTCGAGCGCGAAACGGACCTCAGATTCGTCCGTGAGTTGGACTGGAATCTTGCGGTCGTCCACGACACGGCCGTAGGAATCGGTCCACTTGATCGAAAGTTCACCCTTGCCGGTGGCGAGCCCGTTGGTCCGATAGATAACCTGCACCGGCCCGTCGCGCTCGAGAGCCGCGGAAGGCAGAACGATTTCCGCAGCATAGACCGAGCTTGCGGTAAGTGCACTGAGTAGACAAAGCAGTATTCCAGTCCGCGTAGCTTGAGGTGCGGAAGGTATCACAGGCATCGGGGAAGACCTCTCTTGGCGGTCAGAATGAATGCGTGCGCTTTCCGACTCCGCGCTTGGGAAAAGGAGGTCGCGTGTTTATAAGGCCCCCAAACCACTAGGTCTGGCTCCTCGGCCAGAAAACCTTCCGGCCCTCGTCGATGGCGCGGTTGGCGTAGATGACCGCCAAGGCATCGGCCACGCCGATCTCGAGGGGGGCGATGACCGGCTTGCCTTCCCGAACGCTTGCGAAGAAGTTTACCATCTCGCCCCAGTAGGGATCATACGGTTCTTCGTACTGATAAATTCCCATCGAGGCGAGCCACTGCTTCGCGTAACGCAGTTCGCGGTCCAGGAAGCCGCTGTCCTTGGCGATCTTCTCAGGGAAGATGGGGATGCCCTTTTGTGCGGCTTCTTTCGAAACCGTAGCGCCGGCCCACCAGTTCTCTTTTGCGTGGCCGGAAGAAACCTTGGCCACAGGCTCACGGAAGTAGATTCCACGATCATCGTTCACGTCCAGTGTTCCCTGGTCACCCAGGATGAGCAAGCCACTTCGGCTGTGGCCGTTAAAAAGGATGGAATTGAAGTAGTGCTTCTTTCCGCCGGGGTATTCAAAAATGGCGTGGACGTTGTCGTGGGTTTCCCGCCCGTCTTTCCAGTAGTCAATGCCGCCCGTGCCGATCACAGCAAATGGTTCCGCATCCAGGGCCCAGTTGGCAACGTCAATGAAGTGGGAGCCCATCTCCGCCATTAAGCCCCCTGAATATTCACGGTACATTCGCCAATTAATCAGGCGTTCGTATTTGGCCTCGGCCACCGGCCTCCTCCAGGTCCCATTGTTATCGACGCGAGACTGCACGAACATAATTTTGCCCAAGGCGCCTTTACGGACCATCTCAATGGCCACCTGGTAGAGCACACCCGAGCGGCGGTGCAAGCCTACCTGGAGCACCTGTTTCGGGTGTGCGGCCGCGGCCAGGCGGACCTGTTCGGCTTCCTCTTCCTTGAAGAACATGCTTTTCTCGATGAAAACGTGTTTGCCGGCATGCAGGCTGTCGATCGTCATCCGCGCATGGAGATAGAGGGGCGTTGCGATCATCACCGCGTCGATGTCCTTCCGGTCCAGCAACTGCCGGTAGTCCTCGTAGGTATCGGGCTTCGACCCGATGATCTCCACTCCCTTCTTGAGGTTGGGAGGGTAGATGTCGCAGGTGGCGACGCATCGGCCTTCGGCTATTGTCGTCAGAAATCTCAGAAGCGTGCACCCCTGCGTCCCTGTGCCGATAAAACCGTACCGCACGACCTCGTTGGGAGTGGGGTTGGCTAGGATCGCAGGGGCGGCGCCGACCACGGCTGAGGCTGCCAGCGAAGCGGCTGTCTTCAGAAAATCGCGACGAGTGGCGTCGTGCTCTTTGTCCATTGGCATGGCCCCTTTGACTCGCACCGGTCCGCCCCGCCGGGAGGCTTGTAGGCTTTCGACGACCCCCGCAGGCCGCAAGCGAGAAGCGCGGGTTGAATTCGGAAATACCGTCTTCATGGCTTTCGCGGGCTCGGATTGAATCCGGACCTCTGAAGGTTTCGCAAGTTCTCGCGGAAGTCGTCCCGCTCGGGTGCGAGGCGAACCGCGGCTTCATACTCTTCGCGCGCCTTCTCTGCTTGACCCAGCTCTCGATAAATGTTGCCCAGCAGGCCCCGCAGCTCGGAATTCCCGGGGCGACTTACCTTGGCTTTTTCCGCATATACGCGCGCTCGTTCGTATTCCTTGCGCGCGTACCAGTATTTGGCGGTCAGATAGTTGCCCACAACGGAGTCCGGATCAATGACCTCCATCTTGGCGAGATGCGGGTACGCTAGGTCCAACTCACCCGAAGTCAAGAACATTTCAGCCAGGTAGGCGTGTGGGTCCCAACGATTCGGGTCAGCCTGGGCGGCCTGCTCAAACAACGTCCGGGCTTCGGCTTTATTTCCCAAGTCGAGGTCTATTTCGGCCTGATAGATCAGACGCTCAATCTCCCAATTCCGATCTTTTTCCTTCTTCTCCGCCGTGGTCATTTCCTGAAACTTTTTCCGGTACTCGTCACCTTTCGCTCGCTCCCCCTTTTGATGGTACGCCTGACCCAACGCATTATAGATTTGCGGGAGACTTGGAGCCGAAGGTTCCGCGCGCTTCAGATAATCGACCGCCTCGTCAATTTCGCTTCGCGCCAGACAGACAGCTCCCAGCTTGTAAAGGTACTCGGGGTTGTTTTCGTCCAGCCTTACTGCTTCCAGGAGAGCCTCCTTGGCATCAGCCATCTCGTTGCGTTGGTAAAGCGCTTTGCCGAGCTCATAGTAAGCAACAGGGTTGTGGGCTGATCTGGCAAGGCTCTTCCTGAGAGACTCAACGGCAAGGTTCGTTTCCCCCTTGAGTGCGTAGGCCTGGCCCTTGTTCAGGTCAATGTCAGGGTCGTTAGGGAGTCGCTCGCCCAGAAGTCCAAGGATTCTCAGGGCGTCGTCAGCCTTTTCCATGCGGTAATAAACGTCCACAAGAAGCTTCAACCAGGATGTCTCAAGTTGTTCTGCGTTGCCCGGCTTCTCGAAAATGGTCAGAGTGCTCGCCGCGGCGGCTTTCTGCTTGATGCGGCAGTCCACGTCTGCCAGAAAGACGTGGTATTCCAGCCGGTCGGGAGCCAGGCGAACGGCTTCATTTAATTCCGAGGCGGCGGCGCTGAACCGTCCAATCTGTGCCAGCGCCATCCCTGAGTAAAAATACGGACGGGGATCCTGCGGAGCTATTTGTTTTGCGTGGTTGAAGGCATCTAACGCCTCGTTTTCGTGACCGCCGGAAAGAAATTGAACTCCGTTCTCGATGAGACTTTCGGCCTGGGGTGGGTTTGCCTGTGACGCACCGATCCTCGGCAGCGCCACGACGATTGCCAATAACAAGCCCAGAATCCAGGAGGGAGTCTGTTTGGAATGCGGCTTTCGCAAAATGTTGCGCTCGGTGGATTCGCGGGCCTTGACACCTCCTGCCTGAAACTTCAAGGCAGGAGGTGCCGGATTGAGCCAATAAATTCGCTACCAGTCGACCCGCAGCGAGAATTGAATGATCCGAGGGTCGTTTGCCTGGGAACGCAGGTTTTGCAGTCCCGTGGTTGAGTTGGGGTTC
>CAZTHM010000391.1:0-3765 GCA_964613505.1 uncultured Acidobacteriota bacterium
TTGCCGTGGAATACGTACAACCCAGGGCCCGCGTACAACCCCATTGGTCCTGCGGCGGTGCTCTTTGGATACGGCGCCGACCCGATCGATCCCAACAACCCGGTCTTCCCCGACTCGTTCTTCTACGATTCCGACGTCTTCGCGGTGGACCGCCACGCACGCACGCCTTACATGAGCAACTACAACCTCAACGTCCAGCAACAACTCGGCAGCTACGCCATGTTGCAGGTCGGCTATGTGGGGTCGTCAGGGCGCAAACTTTTCCGCTACCGCGAAATCAACCAGCCCGTAGAGCCGTGGGTTTCAACGGGTCGTCCGTTTGACAATGGGCCGTTTGCTCCCTCCGGCGGGACGTTTTACTACGTCAATAACATCGAGACCTCGGCGCTCTCGAATTACAACTCGTTGCAGGCCAGCCTGCGCGTGCGGGAGTTCAAGGGGTTCCACTCCACGCTCAACTACACCTGGTCGCACTCCATTGACAACGCCAGCGACGGGCAAGATTACGTCACCAACGCCACGCAGCCGGAGAATAGCCACCGACCCGACCTCGAGCGGGCCAATTCCAACTTCGATGTGCGCCAGCGACTGGTCTGGAATTTCATCTACGATTTCCCCAAGTGGGGAAAGGGCGGCTGGTCGAAGCTCACCGACGGGTGGCAGTTGAATGGCGCGCTGACTCTCCAGGCCGGGCAACCGTACCACGTCAATCTGTTCGACGACTACAACGGCACGGGCGAATATTTCCCCCGGCCCGACCTGGTCGGCGATCCCTACGCGGGCACGCACTCGCCCGACCGCTTCCTAAACCTCGCCGCGTTCCGCGTGCCTTGCACGTTCGTGCCAGGCTCGGAGGACACTGACGACGCGGGCAGCGCGGCCGCCTGCGACCCCACGACTCTCCACTTTGGTAACCTTGGACGCAATTCGCTGCGCGGCCCGGACTTCCGCAACTTCGACTTCTCGATTTTTAAGACCACCGCCATCACGGAAAAAGTCTCGCTCCAGTTCCGCGCGGAGTTCTTCAACCTGGCCAATCACCCGAACTTCGCCAACCCTTTCCTGCCCGGATTTGCAGCGGACGCAAGCTGGAATGGCATCGACCCCGTCACCGGACAAGGCATCGACTACCTCCCCATCGGCGTGACGGGTGACGTAGGCATCGGCAACCCCTTCCTGGGCGGGGGCGGGCCCAGAAACATTCAACTGGCGCTGAAGCTGATCTTCTGACAGTCGTCGGCTCCCAGGGGCAGGGGTCGGGTGTGCCCCGCCCTCCCGACCCACGGGGGCGAGGCGCCGCCTTCAAGGCACTTGGGGCATCTCGCCGATCCAGATGGGCAAGCCGTCGGGGTCGGTGTAGATGGCGATGCGGCTTCCTTCCAGGCCTGGATTCTTTGGGTTGTAAGTCTTGAGCAGCCCGCCCGGGCCGGAGTATGTCGTGGTTCGGTTGCCGAAATCTGTTGTTCTGGGATCCTGCAGAGGCTTCGTGCCAGTCCATCCCACCTCATCCGAGTAGAAATCCATGTCTTGCACGAGAAGACCCAGGTGGCATCCGCCGACCGTGGCACACCCGCGCTCAGGCGGCTGGGGATTGGCGCATCCGGGAGAGACTAGCGCAACCGTATGGCTCCCGTTAACCAATTCGCTCCAGCCCGGAGATTCGTACTTAACCTTCAGACCTAGAACGTCTCGATAGAACGCGACGGAGCGGTTCATATCCGAGACAACCACGATGGCCATAGCGCCCAAGATATCCTTCATAGGTTCCTCCCTCGTCTAAGAATAAAGACTAGACCAGATTCAGGGGGTCGAGCAGTTCCTCCACGTTTGTCTCATCCACGAGCAGGCCGAGGCATTCTTTCTTCAACTCTGCGGCTTCATCGAAGGCGCGAAACAAGCGCATCTTGGCGGCGGCGTAATGCTCGTTCGCGTCGAGTTCGCGGCCATGGGCCGCCTGCCACGTCTCGAGTGCCCGGTCCGAAACGAACACGCGCAAAGCGAAGGGCGGGTGCTGATCTGCCGTGGCGACAAAGGTGAAATCGCTCCCCGCGCCCTGGCCTTCCGGCCGAAGCACGCGGCGCCGCGCCTCAAAGAAATACAGATACGAGACGCCCGTTTCCCCCGTATACGACTTGTAGCGCCGGCCCATTTTCATTGGGCAGTGCCCCTTGGTAGAGCCGTCTCAGCGAGCTGCCGCCCTGAAGCCCGGCGCTACTTGCCTTGCAGCTCGTCCGCCAGCGGACCGGCGTCATAGAGCTTGCGCAGCGCTTCGATGATTCCCGCGCTGTGCACGGCGACGGCGCGATTCTTCTCCTCGCTGAAGACATACGTTCCCGGCAGGCTTTCGATATTTCCGTCGAAGACCAGACCGACGAACTCCGCGTTGCGGTTGATGACGGGCGACCCGGAGTTGCCGCCCGTGATATCGCAGACGCTGACGAAGTTGAGCGGCGTCGTGAGGTCGAGCGCGTTCTTTCGTTCCAGGTAGCGCGCCGGCAGTTCGTAGGGAAACTTCAGCCCAAAGCTGTAGGCCCGGTCGTAGAGCCCGTAGAACGTGGTCCAGGGCGGCGCCTGCGTGCCATTCATGGGATAGCCCTTCACCGGCCCAAAGGTCAGCCGCAGAGTGAACGTGGCGTCGGGGTACGCGGACTTTCCATAGGCCGCGAAACGCGCCTTGCCGATCTTTTCACCTGCCGTGGTTTCCACACTCTCGACGTTATCCTCATACCACTTCCGCATTTCCCGAACGAAAGGGTCGACTTTCCTCGCCAGAGCGATGAGAGGATCGGATGACGCCTGAACCGCGGCCTCGCTGCCTTCCACCAGAGACTTCCTCAGGTCGGCGTCGGTGAGCTTGCTGCCGGCGACCACTTCTTTCGCCACTTCGGCCGCGGTCTTCCCGCCCAGCGCGGCTTTCACAAAGGGATCACTGGCACCGAGTTCGTCGAGCGATTCCTGCAGGCTGTTCGTGAGCAGGACCTCTTCCATCTTGGGATAGAGCGGCGCCTTGGAGAAGAGGCGGAAGCGCAGCGACTCGAGCTGCGAGTCGTGAAATCCCTCCAGCCGCTCGCCGTCCGGTTTCTTGACCTCCGCGACGTACTGCACGACCTGTAATGCAATCTCCGCCATCCGCGATCCGCGCAGCGAGCGAAAACGGTGCGGCTTGATCCTTTCCTCGTAACGGCGCGCCGCCAGCGCCATGGCGTCCCAGGCTGGGCCGTAGGCTCTCTTCCATTCCGGATTAGCCGCCACCGCTGCCCGGAAGTCGCTTTCGTCTTTCTGCTTCTTGCTCGTGATGGCTTTATCCAACAAGCCATCATATTCTCCGGTAAAAGCTTTTATAGAATTCTCCAGATAGAACATGGGGCGCGTGGCCTGGCGGTTCTCCTCGGCGCCGAGCGCGGCGTATTGCCGCAGCACGCCCAGCCGCCGCTTCAGCGTCTTTAGAACTATCGGAAGGAGACGATCCCGCTGCAGCTCGATTCCCGCCATCGTCGTCAGCCGGTCCGTCGAGCCCGGGTGACCGGAAACAAAAACCAGTTCCCCGTCGTCGGCGCCGTGCGCGCTCCACTTCAGGTAGTGGCGGCTGTCGATCGGCTTGTCGTTTTCGTAAACGCGGAACAGCGCCATGTCGAGGTCGTAGCGGGGATAGGTGAAGTTGTCGGGATCGCCGCCGAAGAAAGCGATCAGTTGCTCGGGCGCAAACACCAGCCGGACGTCGGTATACTTCTTGTAGCGATAGAGCCAATATTCGCCGCCGTTGTA
>CAZTHM010000392.1:0-345 GCA_964613505.1 uncultured Acidobacteriota bacterium
GAAGTGAATGCGCCGCTGCGGCGTCCGGCGATGACACATCGCCGCTACAGGGCGGGCTGCGGTCGTGGGCACACTGCGGCTGGTTAGTGTGGATACGTGAAAATTTCCGGGCGTGAGGCGAAAGCGGGTACCACACAACAATACCGCCTCAGAAGTGACTTGCCCCAATGAAAACTTGCTTGTGACCTCGTTAAGCTACAACCTACAACATCACTTGTCAAGAGACATAATGTCGGAATTACTAAGTCGTAAACGCAATTGCTTCAGATGGATAGAAAATGCAGATTCTTCGTCCGTCGGCTGACGGACTCCGAATGATATGACAGCGGGTGCGGCGCCTTATTC
>CAZTHM010000392.1:355-3761 GCA_964613505.1 uncultured Acidobacteriota bacterium
GTCTCCGTCCCGCGATCGCGGGACGGGACACCCTCTCCCGGAGGGAGAGGGCCGGGGGTGGTTGAGGTGGTTGGGACGGCCCTAGCGGCTCATGGTGGGCTGTTCGATCTGGTTATGGCCGCCGGTGGATTCATCGGCGATGGCGCGCTTCAAATTCGTCGAGAAGATGTTCTTCTCCGAGATGATGTAGTCGGCGCGCGGGCCAATGTATATGCCGATGTGCTGGGTGGCGCGGTCGGCGGGCCGGGTATCGCGGATGGTGTTGGACTGAAGCGTAATGTTGCGCGTCGTGCCCTCGATTCTGACGCCGGAGCCGGGTGCGCCCGGCCGGCCGTTATTCTCGATGGTGTTCTCGCGGAAAACGTTGCGATGCCCGGCGTTGATTTCCGGCTCGTCACGGAAGAAGACGCCGGCGCGGGCGTTGCCGCTCGCCACGTTTTTGAGAAAAATGTTGTCGGTATCCTTGTGGCCGATGGAGATGCCGTCCTGGCCGTTCGACCAGCTCTGGTTCTCCTCGAAGCGGCCGTTTTGCACGCGCCAGCAGAGGTAGATTCCGTCCTGACCGTTGTCGTGGCTGCGGTTCTGGCGCACCACGCCGCGCAGCGCGCCCGTGCCGAGGTGAATGCCCAGCGCGGCGTTGTCGTAAGCTTCGCAGTTCTCAATCACCGGGTCTTCGACAAACTGCGTGCTGATGCCGTCGCCGGGAAAGTTGCGCGCCACGCAGTTGCGGATGCGCATGCGCTTGGAATGGAAGAAATAGATCGCTCCGGCCTGGCAGCCGTCGAGGACCTCGCTGCCGGTGCGCGTGCCGTCGGCGGTCAGATCTTCGACGCGGACGTCTTCAACTTCATAACCGGCGATGAGCGGAAAAGTGTTAAACACCCGGCCTTCCTGTTCGACGCCGTAATCCATGTGGAGAAAGCGGTCGAAGTGCAGCGTGTTGCCGTCAATCCTGACGATGGTGCGGACGCTGGGGTTCCAGCCCGAGGGGCTCACCTTGTCGAGCAGGGTGACGCCCATGCCCACGGCAAAGCCGCGCACGTCCTCGACCGTGGCGATGAGTTCGCCGTAGTCGGCGTCGAGCTTGAGCAGGCTGCGCACGCCCGGGGCCTTCTTGAGGATCGTCCTGTCGTGTCCTTCGCCTTTGAGCGTCAGATGGCTGGTCAGGCGGACGGAGTTCGCCAGCGTGTACGTCCCCGCCTTGATCAGCACCGTGCCGCCACCCGCCTCGGCCACGCGGTCGATGGCTTTCTGGATGGCCACGTTGTCCGTGCCGATAACGTCGGCGTCGGCGGGGCCGACCGTGACCGTCACGCCCTTGCCCTCCTCGGCGCGGAGTGCCGGCGTAACCCTCGGCAGCAGGCAGAGAATTGCACCCAGCAGAATGAAGAACCGAAAACTCGGTTTCGTGCGCATCGCGGTACTCCTCGTTGGTCAGGCATCGGTGAGGGGATTATAGCGAAGAGCAAGGCAAGGTGCGCGGGATTCGATAGGGCCGTAGCGCAGGCATCTTGCCGGCCATAATGAATGCCGCCGGGACGGCGGCGCTACATCAGAATTCCAAATGCTGTTTTCCGCCGTGCAGCGCGACCTTCTTGCCCTTCCACACAAACGAGCCCGAGAGCTTTTCTGGCAGCGTGACTTCGGCGATCAAGCCTTCGCCTTTGCGCACGTAGGATACCGTGATGTCACCCAGCGGGTGGGGAAGGGTGGCCTTCAATTGCTTGAGGGGGCCGAGGTGCGGCTCGATCGTGACCTCGCTGAAGCCGGCTGCGGCAGGTTCGATGCCCGCGACCGTGGCGAGCAAATCGAAATTGGGATGCGCGCTCCAGGCATGGCAATCGGAGCGCGTGGGCTCGGGGTTCTCCGCCCAGGTCGTGAGACCGAGCTCCAGCATTTTCCGCCAGGGATCCAGCTGCTGGATGTAGTCGTCGGCCAGCCCCGACTTCTTCATCGCCCGGTGGAGATAGAAGCGGAAATAGAAAGTCGCCTGGTGCAGGGACGAATCGGCAAAAACGCTTTTCATCACCGCGAGCTGGTCGGGAGGCGGAATCACGTCTTCCAGCACCGCCAGCACATTGGCGTGCTGGCTGAAGCTCTTCTTGGCTGGAGTGTCGGCCACCAGTCCGCGCGCTCGATCCCAGCATTTGATTCGAACCCCTTCGATGATTTTCGCGCGGACGGCGCGATAGTGGTCGGCGCGCTCGGGGATGCCGAGGGCGGATTCCAGGTCAGCCGCTTCGCGCAAGGCGGCGGCAAACTGCAAGCTGATGATGGAAGATTGCCCGTCGGCTTCGAGCGGCGGAATGCCGTCCTCCCACGCTGGAACCCAATCGACGAAGTTCCACCATTCGAGCGGGCCCAGCAATCCCGAGGGCGCCAGGCGCGCCTCGAACCAGTTGAGCACGCCGCGCGAGCCGTGAAGATAACCGCGGACAAAGTCCGGATCGCCGCGATACCACCAGAAGTCGTGCAGCATCCCGACCCAGAGCAGGGAATAGGGCGGAATGTATTGCGGCAGGAATGACGGGTAGCGGCTCTGCGTCAGGCCTTCGGGAGTGCGCGAGTCGTGGAAGAGTTCGATGGCGTTGCGCACCAGGCGGTCGTCGCCCGATGTGTAGAGCGAAATCAGCGCCGTCATGCGCGTGTCGCCGACGTATTGAAGCTGTTCGTAGTAGGGCGAATCGGTGTACGTCTCGTGTGCGGACAAGCGCAATGTTCGCCAGCCGACTTCCCAGATTTGGTTGAGCGTCGCGTCGTCGCTTTCAAAGCGGGCGCGCTGTATGAATGGATAAGCCGTGAAGAGCCCGCGAATGTCTTCGAGCACGAGGGGCTCGGCGCCGGTCTTCACGTCGATCTGCAAATATCGGAACGTCCGCCACCAGAGCGGCCGAAAGAGCCGATGCCTGCCACCGTCGGCGCGGTAGCGGTCCTCGTAGCCGCGCATCTCTTTGCCTTCGGTCTCGTTGCGATTGCCTTTCTCGCTGCCCTTGTAGAGCGACTCGGAATGAGCCAGCGTGATCTCCGCGCCCCGGCCGCCGCTTACCACCAATTCGGGATAGGCACAGGTAAGCTGACCCCGATCGAGAAGAATGACGGCGTGTGTGTTGGCGGGGACGGTGACGGGCGCACGTCCGGCTATGAAGTCCGCCTTGACTTGGACTCCCGAGCTGCGAACGACCTTCGCGAGGCGTTCGGGCCTTTCCTCCATCAGCGGAATATTCCGTGGCACGAGCATCCAGCGCGAGTGGCTGTCCCGGCCTCCGCGCGGCGCGCCGGGATCGAGTGCCAGCGCGGGCTTCCACTTCGAGTCATCGAAGTCCGGCGCCTCCCAGCCCCACGGATACTTCGCGCCGTCCCAGCTCTCGCCCGGGCCGACGACAAAGTAGCCCTCCACCTTCTTGGG
>CAZTHM010000393.1:0-525 GCA_964613505.1 uncultured Acidobacteriota bacterium
TACCGAAAATGGCGAAGTCCGGGCAGTACAGCCCGCAGAGGTCGCAGCCCGTGCAACCGGCTTCGTTGATGAGCTCGGGAGGGTGGTAGCCGTGGGTGTTGTACTTCTCGGAAAGCGCCAGGACTTTGGGCGGACAGAACTCCACGCAAAAGCCGCAGCCTTTGCAGCGGTCCCATTCGATGTAAACGACGCCCTTTTGCTTGCGGGTTCTGGCGGGGTTGGTCGGAGGTTCAGGCATCTACGCGTCAGAGGTGGAAATATCGCCCACAGGACTCGGACTTCATGTCCGAATCCGTGGCCTCCAGCCTCACAGGTAGCACTTTGCGGCCCATTTGCCGAGATGGAAAGGGATGGACTTGTCTTCGGGAGCCGGACAAAGGACATGACCCGATTGCGAGCCTACTTATAGGACAACCTGTCACAGAGTTGCTTCACTGGCGATGGCCGTGCATGGAAATTGCTATACTCTGGTGGGTATCGTGCCGTCCTCGAAGGATCGACACTGGTCCGATTTCAGGGCGCCGG
>CAZTHM010000393.1:537-3743 GCA_964613505.1 uncultured Acidobacteriota bacterium
CACCGTGAGCAGCAAGCAGATCTTCGCAGTCGCCATCCTGGTGCTGATTGCTTCCATGGTCAGCGCCTTGGTTGCGTATCGTCATGGCGTGCGCCGGACTAGCTTACCTGTGGCGGCTTCGCCCCCCCCTATGCCGGGCTCTAACGTGCCCTGTGTCGATTTCAGTGATGCTGGGACGAGTGTCGGCAAGCCCGGCTGCGTCAAGGGCCGCATTCTGAAAGTCTACACCTCGCGAGCCGAGAACACTTTTCTCGACTTCTGTCAGGACTACCGCTCTTGCCCGTTTACCGCAGTGATTTTCACTGCCGACCGGAGTAAGTTCGGAGACCTGAGCACCCTGAGTGGCCGGAGGGTGGAAATCCGCGGCCCCGTGACAAGTTATCGAAATCGCGCCGAGATTGTCATTCATGATGCTGACCAGATTCGCGTGGTCCCTTAACTCGTCGGCCGCCCCTGCCCGACGAACGAGGCGCGTACACGCAGCCCACCTCCTGGCCGTGCTGCTTTTCCTTTTGACCATGACGCGCTCCGGCTGCGACCTATACGGGCAGGCAGTGCCGGCGCCTGCCTCGTTACAGCAGGCGTTGCATCGCGTCGATGATCTGCTGGCAGCAGGGAAAAGCAAGGAGGCGGTGGACGAAGCAACCAAGGCCGTTGCTGAGAATCCTTCCAGCGCCCTCGCCCGAATCTTTCTGGGCCGTGCTCTTCTTGCGGTGGGAGAGGAAGACAAGTCGGGGATAGAGTTCAAGAACGCGATCGGACTCGACCCGAAGAATGCGGAAGCGCACTTCTGGCTGGGCCAGCTCCGGCTGATTCAACGGCGGCTTCCGGACGCGCAAGCGGAGTTTCGGCGCGCCATTGAGGCGGCGCCGGACCTCGGTCCTGCCTATGCCGTGCTGGGCAGGCTCGCGATGGAACTCGGGCAGGCAGCCGAGGCGCGCCAGCTTCTCGAAAAAGCAGTCGAGCTTGACCCGCAGGACGTCTCCAGCCAATATCGCCTGGCCGGTTTGCTCATGGACGCAGGCGAGGCACGGCGCGCCACCGAGTTCCTCGAGGGAATCCTGCGCCGCCAGCCGGATTTCATTCCGGCGCGCGAACAGTTGGGGCTCGGCAAGCTGCGGACGAACGATCTTGAGGGCGCGACCAGCGATGCAATCGCCATCCTGGGCCGAAGCCCCAAATCGGCGGAAGGTCATCGGCTGATGGCTCTGATCCTGTGGCGGCAGCGCGACACCGAAGGCGCCTTGGCCGAATGCGCCCAGGCCTTGGCTGCTGATCCGGACTCGGCCTCAATGCTGGCCCTCCAGTCACTGGGCTTGTGGCAAATGAAGCGCAAAAAAGAAGCCCAGATGACGTTTGTCCAAGCGGCCAAAATCAACCCGCAGATTGTGAAAGCGGAGGTCTTTTGCCATTTGATATTTTGTGACGCGCGGGACGCGATGGGCGTCCGGGACTTCGTGCGCAACAACCGCTGGGCCGTCCTGCCCCGCCCTGAGCCCTGAAATGAGGCCTGCTGCGGGGCGCGGGTTTCTATCGGTCCCGCTAAGAATACTTTTGCGGCGCTCCTGCCAATTTGGTAGAATCCCGCCGCCTGAGGTGGGCTGCGTTTAAGCTTCCAATCAATTTCGATGGTTGCGTGAATCGGATGTCCGCCGGGGCGAGTGGCGCTTGCCGATGCCTTCGGGCAGAGGGTTTAATCGAGGAGGAAACGCATGGGATACCTGGACAAGCTCGATCTGGACAAGCAACTGGAGTCCAAGGAAGAGTATGAAGACTTGCTGGAAGAATACCAATTCCGGTTTCTGAAGCTCCAGCGCAAGATCATTGAGAAGAACCTCGCGGTCTGCGTGGCGTACGAGGGAGCCGATGCTGCGGGGAAGGGCGGGAACATCAAGCGGCTGATTGAAACCCTTGATCCCCGCGGCTACGAGGTTCATCCCATCGGTGCGCCCGGCCCCGGGGAAAAGGCTCATCACTACCTGCGGCGCTTCTGGCTGCGCTTGCCGCCCCGCGGGCGGATCGGAATCTTCGACCGGACCTGGTACGGACGGGTTCTCGTGGAACGCGTGGAGAAATTCGCCAAGAAAGAGGAGTGGCAGCGCGCCTACAAGGAGATCAACGAGTTCGAGCGCCACATCACCGATGACGGAATGATCCTGGTAAAGTTCTGGCTCCACATTTCCAAGAAGGAGCAGCTCGACCGCTTCAAGAAGCGCGAGAAGGATCCCTGGAAGAACTGGAAGTTGACTGAAGAAGATTGGCGAAACCGCGAGAAGTGGGACACCTACATCCAGGCTCTCGAAGACATGTTCGAGAAGACCGATACCGAAAACGCCCCCTGGACGATCATTGAGGGGAACTGGAAGTGGTGGGCGCGCATCAAGGCGCTAAAAACCGTCGTCAATCGAGTCGAAGCTCGCGTCTGAGTTTGCCGGCGGAGGTTGCCAGGTTGGCAGCCTCCGCCTCCCTCAAGGACCGGGAATCCGACGCACGAAATCCAATCCCTCGCCCCAATGCAGCCGTAGCTGAACTCGTAGTGACCGGCTAAAATCGAAGCAGCGCGCGGCAAGCCGCGGCCCGTTCCCGAATATCATTCCAACAGGTAGCCTTTCATGCGAGGTTTCAGGCAGCCCGGCTTTGATTCCAGGGGAGGCTCAAGATGAAGTTCTCAGCTTTTTCGAAGCACTCCGTTTTTCTCACAGTGATACTCACGGCTTTCCCACTTGGCGCGGCGGCGCAGGAGCAAGCGGTCAAGATCTGGGAGGAGCCTTTGGTTATTCCAACTTATCTTGTCGGTGAGCCCGATAAGAACCCGATATTCTACGGCGGCCGCGCCTATCAAGGGGCCCGAGGATCTGTTTATCCCTACCCGATGCTCGACAAGCTGACGGATATCCGAGAAGACAAGACCTATCGCGCGGTTTACCTCGAGAACCAATACATCAAACTTTGCGTGATTCCGGAACTGGGCGGGCGCATCTTTTCCGCCGAAGATAAGACGAACCATTACGACTTCTTTTATCGCCAGCACGTCATCAAACCAGCTCTCATCGGGATGCTTGGCGCATGGATATCAGGCGGCGTCGAGTGGAATATTCCTCATCATCATCGCGCCACGACTTTCATGCCGATCGATCACACGCTTGAGGAACACCCCGACGGCAGCAAGACGGTTTGGGTGGGGGAAATCGAGTTGCGCCACCGGA